>QNFJ01000018.1 GCA_003646305.1 Gammaproteobacteria bacterium
ATGCTCATTTTGACCCCATCGGTCGCAACACCTGTCCCATCCGCTTTTACCTGGATGCGGACGTTGTAGTCCACAACTCTTTTTACACCTACTAATATCTTCATTTTTTGCTCTCTTTAAAATAAAAACAACATGCTATCTGTGCTCTTCCCACTATCCATTCTCTCGATACGCCGGAAGCTTCATCTCAAACTGGTTATCAATCTCACAATAACTGTGCCCACCTAACCGTCCAATTAAATGAAGTGCTTCCATATTGACATAACGGCCATCAAAAAACTCGTCTTTGATATGACAATAAATAACCTCTGCAATCACCAATCCACACTCTTTTCTACTACCTTCATTAATAGGCACAACCTGTTTTAATCTACATTCCAGGCTAACAGGGGACTCAAGAACACGAGGTGTGCTGATCCGTTCAGAAGGGGCTGTCGTTAAACCGGCCACTTCACTTCAAACTCGTTGACTTCTGCAGGATATTCCACCGCAGTTTTATTCATCGCTTCAGCAATATCGCGACTCACAAAATTGACAACAAATTCACCGGTCTCTTCAATATTGACCAAGCTGTCTTTTCGCTTATTACCCGCAAAACGGACAATCGAAACACTGATAGTTGGAGGGTCATAACAAACACCATTAAAAAAAGAGAATGGCGCAAGGTTTAACAGACCTGCTTTTGACTGCGAGGAAATAAAAGCGATGGGGCGCGGAATAATGACCGCTTTTAATACATTGTAAAATCGGTCATGTTTTTCGGGGGCTAATTTCATATCAGATCACTAAAAAACCAGACTCTCAAAATGAGAGCCTGGTTTCAACTTCAGTCTTTACTGTGCTGATGGAAAGTTTGGCGCTCTTTTCTCACGAACCGCAGCAACCCCTTCTTTAGCATCATCACTCAAGAAATTGAGCATCTCTTCACGTAGAGAGGCTTCAAAAATTGGAGAAGCCATTTTCATCCAACCATTAAGGGTATTTTTTGTGCCATTAATGGCCGACTGACTCCCTTTTGCTAGCTGATTAGCCACTTTAAAGGCTTCATCCATCAACTCATCATGAGGCACACAGAGGCTAACCATTCCCATCTGCTCAGCCTGTTCACCATTGATAAATTCAGCTGTCATTAAATAGTATTTTGCTTTCGCCATACCACACAATAGTGGCCAAATAATCGCCGCGTGATCACCCGCTGCAACGCCTAATTTAACGTGTCCGTCGGTGAATTTACCTTTTTCTTTAGAGATGATGCTGATATCAGCAAGCATCGCAACAACGAGTCCTGCGCCCACTGCAACACCGTTAATCGCTGAAATAATCGGCTTTTCAAAACTCAAAATATTGTAGACAAGGTCAGCCGCTTCCTGACGTACCCCTTCAACCGCTTTGGGGTTACCCACCATGCCCGAAACCCAATCCAGATCACCACCCGCTGAGAAGGCACGATCTCCTGCACCGGTGACAACAACGTTTTTAACCGAATCATCATCCTGAATAACCGCCCAGATTTTGGTTAATTCCCAATGTAAACGGGCATTTGTTGCGTTCATTACTTCAGGTCTGTTAATGGTCATCAACAAAACACCATTCTCTTTTTTCTCTAAAAGTAAATGCTGAAAATCTTCGTATATCATATTGTTATCCTTTTACTCATTAATGTTATTCAAAATATAAAATCGTTCTGAGCTATCACGAATTCAGCTCTTTTTTCATCGCTTCACGCATTGCAAATTTCTGTATTTTCCCCGTTACCGTCATGGGGAAACTATCGACAAACTTGATGTAACGAGGGACCTTATAATGCGAAATTCTCTCTTTACAAAAAGCCTTCAGCGCCTCTTCGGTTAGTGATTGACCTTCAACCAATTTGACCCAGGCACACAGCTCTTCACCAAACTTCTCATCAGGCACACCAATAATTTGTACATCTTCGATCTGCTCGTGTGTGTAGAGGAAGTCTTCGATCTCTTTGGGATAGATATTTTCCCCACCCCGAATCACCATGTCTTTAGAGCGCCCGACGACTTTTACATAACCTTCTTCGTCCATCGTGGCAAGATCACCCGTATGCATCCAGCCACCTTTATCGATGGATTCGCCGGTTTTCTCTTCATCACCCCAATAACCAATCATGACGTTATAGCCACGCGCACAAAACTCCCCTATCTCACCCAACGGCACTATGCGATTGACCTCATCAACAATTTTAGCTTCTACATGTGGATGAGCGATGCCAACAGTTGAAGTGCGGCGCTCAAAGGCATCTTCCATTACGGTCTGGGTTGCTACTGGGCTTAACTCAGTCATCCCATAGGCCACGGTGATTTTTTCCATATTCATCTCCTGGATCACCTGCTTCATCACTTCGACAGGACAGGGAGAACCTGCCATCACACCCGTTCGTAACGTGCTTAAATCATAATCTTTAAAGTCAGGCAGTCCTAACATCGCAATAAACATCGTTGGCACACCGTATAAAACGGTGCAGCCCTCTTCTTGCACAGCGCTCAAAACCTCTGCAGGCTCGAAGCTTTCACCGGGCAAAACGGCTGTTGTTCCCTGCGCCACCGACAAAAGTGTACCGATAACCATTCCAAAACAGTGATACATCGGTACAGGAATACAAACAGGGTCATTCTCACCCACACCCATTGTTAAACCGGTCAATAACGCATTATTGACAATATTATGATGGCTCAGTGTTGCCCCTTTAGGTGCACCGGTTGTACCACTGGTAAATTGAATATTGATGGGATCATCAAACTGTAGTATTTCGATTAGCTGATCCAACTTACTGGCTGAATTCGCTGTGCCCATCTGCATAACGTCATCAAAGTTATACATACCTGAAGAGCTTTCTGTACCCAGCCGAATGACTATTTTAAGTTCAGGCAACAATTTGGAGGAAAGCTCGCCTGCTTGGCACTGCGCCAACTCTGGAGCCAACTTATTCAAAATCTCAATGTATCGGCTACTTTTGAAAGCAGGCGACGTGATGAGCGCCTTACATCCCGATTTATTCAGTGCATATTCCAGCTCATGGCTACGATAGGCGGGGTTAATATTAACTAGAACCAACCCCGCTTTTGCCGTCGCAAACTGCGTAATAGCCCATTCAGCATTATTTTGAGACCAAATACCAACCCTATCACCGGGTTTCAGGCCTAATTCAACCAGCCCACCAGCTAAAGCATCAACCTTTTCTTTATATTGCCGGTAACTCCAACGTATATTTTGATGCCGGCTGACCAATCCTATTTTTTCTGGAAGACGTTCAGCTATTTCATCAAAAAGCATTCCGATAGTCTTTCCCACCAACGGCAAATTACCTATACCGTTGTAATAACTCAATCTGTTCAAGCTCATTTTAAGCCTCCACCAAATTAAGGTTTACACTGGATCCCAGGAGAAAACATCCGGGGAACGGTCTAGTGCATAGAAACTGCTTTTGAGTGCAGGAATTGCATGCTCACTGATGGTTTCAGGTGTCCAACCATCTGTCCGCTGCAAGGAACGAAGGGGTCTTGATTGACCCATCAAGAAAATTTCATTATTACGAACCGCAAAGATTTGACCTGTCACTTCACTCGCCGCATCACTGGCTAAATAAACCGCCATTGGTGCAATTTTCTCAGGTGTCATCTCTTTAATTTTGGCAACGCGTGCTTGCTGTTCTGGCGTATTTGTTGGAATCGCCCCAATCATGCGACTCCAGGCGAAAGGAGAGATACAGTTTGAGCGGACATTGTAACGTTCCATATCCAGGGCAATGCTTTTTGATAATGCTGCAATCCCCGCCTTGGCCGCTGCATAGTTTGCCTGTCCAAAATTACCAATCAGACCTGATGTTGAAGTCATAAATACAAAACTACCGCTTTCTTGCTTACGAAAATGCTGTCCTGCGAAATGTGCGGTATTAAAGCTGCCGTTCAGGTGAACATTAATGACAGAATTCCAGTCATCCGGCGTCATTTTGTGGAAAATCTTGTCACGCAAAATACCTGCATTATTAACAACTGTATCAATACGACCAAAGTTATCAATTGCAGATTGGACCATTGCTTCTGCACCCTCAAGGCTCGCAACATTATCGCCATTGATAACGGCTTCACCACCTGCTGCACGGATTGTTTCAACAACCTCTTGCGCTGGACTTTCACCTGTCTCTTCACCACCAACACCTGCACCCAAATCATTCACAACCACCTTGGCACCTTGTTCGGCCATCATAATGGCCATTGCTCGACCAATACCTCGGCCCGCACCTGTGATCAGTACAACCTTATCTTTCATCATCATTTATCTTCTCCTAAATAAATTAATCATTTTCTTTATAAAATAAATTTCTAACGCCCTTTGAATTCACCTTTTCTTTTTTCAAAAATGGCATTCATCGCCTCACGGTGGTCATCTGTTCGATGAGAAACAGCCTGCATCACCGCTGCCATCTGTAGATGCGTTTCCAAATCGGTTCGCTGTCCCTCGCGGATAAGCTGTTTCGCCATTCTCACCGAGACAGGAGGGTTAACTGCAATACGAGCCGCTAACTCCAGCGCCTTATCCATCAACTGATCATCTGCCACAACTTGTGAGACAAGACCACATGCCAACGCCTCCTGTGCACTGATCGGGTCACCGGTAAAGGCCATTTCTGCCGCTTTTGCCAAGCCTACCGCACGAGGTAGCAACCATGAGCCGCCGTCGCCTGGAATGATTCCCAATTTGACAAAGCTTTCTGCAAAACGGGCGCTTTCTGCAGCAATACGAATGTCACACATACAGGTCAGGTCACAGCCTGCCCCAATGGCAGGCCCATTAACGGCCGCGATGATAGGGACATCCAGCTTTTGAAAAGCCAGAGGGATTCTTTGAATGCCTTCGCGATACCAGGTCGCTAATTCGTGTGGTGTCTTATCCGATTCAGTCATCTCTTCACGGATTTTTTTGACATTACCCCCTGAAGAAAAGGCGGGGCCATTACCGGTCAAGATCACGACACGAATCTCACTATTTAATTGCGCCTGTTCTGCCAATGAAACAAGTTCATCGATCATTCCTGCATCAGAAATTGCGTTACGTGTTTCCACGCGATTCATTTTCCAAATCGCAATTCCCTCTTTTACTTCACTGATAACAACTTGTTCTGTCATTTCTTTCCTCATCAATTTATGCCGTCTGTTTCGCCAACCAACACCAGAGGCTGTCTGCTTCCAGATTCATACAATAGGCACCTAGCCTTGCGGACCATTCAGCTTCGTTACCCTGTTCATCACGCCATGACCACAGACGCCGCGTGCTGAGTTGCAAAGGATATTCCTGGGTAAAGCCGATTGCCGCATGAACAGCGTGTGCAGTTTTTGCAGCAATGCCCGCCGACTCGCTCGTTGTCACTTTAGCGCAAGCGATAAGCTCCCACTCTTGTTCAGTTCCTAAATGGGCGATCGCCGAGTCAACCGCACAGATCGAAGCACTGGTTAGCTCTGCCTGAACAGCCAGTTGCTGCTGAACGGCCTGAAATTTACCTATTTGCCTGCCAAACTGGGCACGCTCATTGGCATATTCCACCGTTCTTTCAAGTACACTTCGCATCGCACCCGCTATCTGTGCAGCACGACCCAATGCTAGCCAGCTATTAATATCCTCAACTGATATACCCACCAGTTCAGCTTTGTTCTGTAATTTATCAGAGGTGATCACGACATCATCACGGGGTTCACCCGCCATATTGCATCCTTCTGATATTTCGTAGTCATCACGTTTAACCAGCACAAGTTGTGTCTCCCCAGCAACGGAACAGATAACAACCAATCCAGCAGCATGACGTGCCCAAGGAATACCATTTAGTCTGATTTCCCCCGTTTCGGGCAGTGCTGTTTCAATAATAGCTGGACTATAAAGCCTGTCGGTAATGGGTAACCCTGCCTCTGCAAGCAGATAAATGGCTAAAAGTGACTCCACAACAGGTAACGGCACGGCATAATAACCAGCTAATCTCATCAGTAGGCAGCCACCCGCCAAACCGAGCCCGGCACCCTCATTTTCTTCTGACAACAAAGTGCGCAGCCAACCATCTGCAATAAAATCGGCCCAGAGTGCTTCGGGAAAAACACCCGACTCCATCTTTTCAATGCCATCGCTTTCACTAAAACTTTCAAATAGTTTTGTGGCTGAATCTTCTATCAGATGTGATAATTCGTTCATCTTAAACCCAGCCCCCTTGCGATTATTCCTCTTAAAATCTCACGTGTTCCACCTCTCAGCGAGAACGACGGCGCCTTCAAAATTGTGTCCGAGAGCAGACGTTCAATACCTTCTTTAGCATTGGCTCGTGGTTCAGTTGAGAGTATCAGGCGCATCGCCTCGGGCAGCTCCTGTTCAAACGAAGTGCCAAGATCTTTGACCACCGAGGCTTCATTAACCGGGAGTTTGCCGTCCTGCAACTGGCTCGCAACAGACAAGGACATTTGCCGCAGCACCATCAGACGCGCAACAAATTTCCCAATTGTTGCCATTGACTCCTGCTTCAGAGCCATCTTGCCTAATACACTGATCGACTCTTCCAGTAATTTATAGCTACTCAGAAAACGTTCCGGCCCACTTCGCTCAAAGGCCAGTTCAGCCATCACCTGGCTCCAACCCTCATCAACCTTCCCCGCCACATGCTCATCTGGGACAAAAACATTATCAAAGAAGATTTCGTTAAAATGTGCTTCACCGGCAAGGGTGATAATCGGTCTGATGGTGATCCCTTCAGCATGCAAATCAACGATTAACTGACTTAACCCTGCGTGGCGGTTATCGGAGGGTTCAGCTGTTCGACAAAGGGTGATCATGTAATGACAAACATGGGCCCAACTGGTCCAAATTTTTGAGCCATTAACAATCCAGCCACCGTCAACACGTTCCGCACGAGTTTTGATGGAGGCTAGATCTGAACCACTATTTGGCTCGCTCATACCAATCGCAAAGAAGCATTCTCCTTGCGTCACTTTTGGCAAAAAATACTGACGCTGGGCTTCTGTTCCAAAACGGAGTAAAAGGGGGCCACTCTGACGATCAGCAACCCAATGCGCGCCGACCGGCGCACCTGCCGCCAACAATTCTTCTATGACGACGTAACGTTCAAGATAGCTGCGGCCGCCACCGCCATATTCAGTCGGCCAGGTCATTCCAATCCAGCCCTGTTCAGCCAGTAACTTACTAAATGCTGGGTCGCATACAGACCAGGAGTCAATCACGTTAGCCGCTGGAAAATCCCCATGTTCGGCTAAAAAAGAGCGCACATGCTCCCGCAAAGCAGTTTCTTTATCTGAAGTGAGTACCGGTTCGAAGTTTAGTTGTTGCACAAGCTCTTCCTACACAATCATTATCAATGAGTTGCATCGCCACTGAAATAGCCAGACGAGGACAAAATAGTTAACCACATGCTCACGAAAGACTATTCAGCAACAATTAGGGAATGCTATTGAGCGGTATAACCACCATCAACAACCATTTCAGAACCATTCATAAATGATGAGTCATCACTGGCGAGATGCAGAACGGCATAGGAAACCTCTCTGGGCTGTGCGGGGCGGTTCAAAATAGTGGTCCCCATAATTGCCTTTACCGTTTCCTCATCACCACCATGAAGAAGATCTTTAGTCATTGGTGTATCAATCACACCTGGGTGAACAGAGTTAACGCGGATATTGTATTGCGCATAATCAACCGCAGTGGCTTTAGTGAAGAGTCTGACTGCACCTTTTGTCGCCTGGTAAGCCGCTGCCATAGGTGCGCCAACGATGCCATAAATAGAAGAGATGTTGACGATAGAGCCACCTCCCGCTTTTTTCATTGCGGGTAGAATAGCCTTCGTCCCGAAGAAAACCCCTTTTACATTGATATCAAAAGTCCGATCCCACTCTTCAGTCGAGGTTTCTTCAAGGGGTTTAATAATTAAAATGCCCGCATTGTTGACCAATACATCAATCTGCCCATGCTTCTCAACAATTTTATCTACAACACTTTTCCAGTTTGCTTCATTGGTTACATTGAGAGACATAAACTCGGCCTTACCACCCGCTTTATTTATGCCATCCGCTGTCGCCTGCCCCTCACTTTCGTTCATATCGGTGACAATAACGATACCACCCTCTTCTGCCAGTAATTCACAATGAGTCCGCCCCATTCCCATCGCACCACCTGTTACTAGTATGACTTTTCCACTAACTCTGCCCATTGCTCTCTCCTTTTTTTACTTAGTTTTTTATAAATTCAAATAATTAATATGACTTAGGCATACCTAATACATGTTGGCCAATAAAGCTCAAAATCATATTAGTCGATATCGGCGCTATCAGATAGAGTCTTGCCTCACGCCACTTCCGTTCAATATCATATTCCCGTGCAAACGCGAATCCACCATGAGTTTGCATACAGGCTTCACCCGCATGCCATGCCGCCTCGGCACATAGCATTTTCGCCATATTAGCCTCTGCTCCGCATGGCTTACCTGCCTGAAATAACGCCGCCGCTTTGCGAGCCATCATTTCAGCCGCTTCCGTCTCTGCATAAGCCCTGGCAATCGGGAACTGTATACCCTGATTTTTACCAATTGGCCCACCAAATATTTTTCTTTCATTCGCATAGGCTGTCGCTTTCTCAATAAAGAAGCGGGCATCACCTAAACTCTCGCCTGCAATAATGACCCGTTCCGCATTCATACCACTCATCACATAACGGAAGCCTTTACCCTCTTCACCAATCAAAGAGTCCGCCGGGATTTCCATATTGTCGAAGAAAACCTCAGTGGTATTGTGATTGATCATCGCGTCGATCGGGCGAATCTCCATTCCATTGCCGACCACTTCACGCATATCCACCAGAAAAATTGACAGCCCATCTGTCGGCTTGGCAACCTCTTCAAGTGGTGTTGTACGGGCAAGCAGCAGCATTAAGTCCGATTGAAATGCACGACTGGTCCAGACTTTTTGACCATTAACGATATATTTGTCGCCCTGTTTAACCGCTTTGGTTCTTAATTTTGTTGTATCCGACCCTGATGTTGGCTCAGTGACACCGAATGCCTGAAGCCTTAGCTCACCCGATGCAATTTTTGGTAAATATTTTTGCTTTTGCTCTTCACTACCGTGCCGTAAAACAGCACCCATAATGTACATCTGGGCATGACAAGCTGACGCCGAACCACCAGAAGCATGAATCGTTTCCATAATAACGGCAGCAGCGCGCAGTGGCAGGCCGACACCACCATATTCTTCAGGTATAAGTGCCGACAAAAACCCTGACTCAGTTAACGCATTAACAAATGCTTCTGGATAAGCACTTTCTGCATCTAACTTGCGCCAGTATTCGCCTGGAAAATCATCACAAATTTTATTAACTGCATCTCTAATATCCTCGTAATCACTCCCCAAAGGGATCGATAGTTCACTCATTATTTAGAACCTCTCGTATCTGTTTTATATTCAGCATTATCGGCGCCTAATTCAGGCGCTTCATTTTTAATCGGAGGCCGCTCTCCATTGAATCGAATTGGCAAGCCCACCAACTGCATCGCATTCTCAACTGACTCCTGAATAATACCCAAAGATTTTGTTTGCGGATCACGCAGAACTTCATCAACCTTTTGAATCGGTGAGTTAGGAATACCCACTTCATCCAGCTTTTTCCGCCAGTGAATCCGCGGCTCTTTGATCAAAACCTCTGTTATCAGGCGGTTTAGTTCTGGCTTATTCGTAAAGCGATCAGGGTTGGTCTGGAAACGTTCTTCATTAGCCCACTCAGGATTACCCATCACCCCCTTTAACAATTCAAATAGTTTGTTATTGGGCGCAGCAACTACAAGATAACCATCAGCACATTCGTAGGCCTGATAAGGGGCAATACCTTGCACACCTGATCCCTGAGGAACAGGCAATTCACCTGTCGAGTGATAACCTGCCATGTGATAGGTCATCCAGGAAAGTGCCGTTTCATATAGCGCTGTATCCACAACGCATCCTTCACCCGTTTTCTGGCGATTAAAAAGTGCGGTTAGGATAGCAATGGAACACCACATACCCGTTCCCATATCAATAATTGAAGTGCCCACTCGGACAGGAGGACGCCCCTCTTCTCCATTTAGCCCCATCAAACCACTATAGGCTTGCATAAGCGGATCATATCCTGGCTTATCAGCCATTGGCCCTGTTTGGCCAAATGCCCAGATATTGCAGTAAATTAGCTTAGGATTCTCTTTGCACAATGTGTCCGCGCCAAGCCCAAGAGAAGAAATTTTACCAGGGCGCATATTCTGCAGAACAACATCGGCCTTGTTGACCAGTTCATCATGCAACCACTCTTTGTCTGCCGGATCGCTTAAATCAACCGTAACCGATTTCTTATCTCGATTAAGTGCCTGAAACATCGCAGAGGTGCCATTCCAGAATGGAGGACCCCAATGGCGGCAATCATCGCCACGACCCGTAGGTTCAACCTTAATAACTTCTGCACCCAGTGCAGCCAGAATCCATGTCCCGAAAGGTGCCGCAACACTTGTCCCGATCTCATATACTCGAATACCGCTCAGCGGCCATTCTATATTTTGATTATCTTCGCTCATATTTTCCTACAGGCAGCCCTTAAATTGATGAAGCCATTAACCGCTACAAGGTTAAATTAAAAAAAAAGGGAGGAAAATTCTCCTCCCTCAAATCAGGAGTACAACAACAGCTACCTAACATTTGTTATTTTAATCTCTTTTGTTTGAGGAAATCAATAGCCTCAGGATTTACCATTGAAGAAAGATCACCCGGTTCCGTTCCAAGTAAAAGCGCTTTAACAACTCTCCGCATAATTTTCATTGTTCGCGTTTTCGGGAGATCTTTCACAAAAACTATTTGCTTAGGCTTATAGGCCTTTCCCATTTCATTAATCACTGCGTTGATGAGCTCTTCTTTCAGTTCACTCTCATTCTCCCCATCTGCTTTGGGAACACAGACACAAACGACTGCCGCCCCCCCAACTTCATCTGGCACACCGATAACCGCTGCTTCTACAATCTTTCCTGTTGCCAATATTGGCCCCTCTATTTCCGCAGGGCCTGTTCGTTTGCCTGCAATTTTAAGTGTGTCATCCGAACGCCCAAGCACATACCACATCCCATGGTCATCTTTGACCGCCCAATCACCATGCACCCAAATGCCAAGAACCGTTCGCCAGTAACTATCAAGGTAACGTTCTGGGTTTTTCCACAGGCCTCGAGTCAAGCCAATAGAGTGATTGCGAAGCGCAAGCTCCCCTACCTTGCCATCTTCAATAGGCACTCCCTTCTCATCAAGAATATCGGCACCCATGCCCGGTATCGCTGTATTAAAACAACAAGGTTTAAGCGGTCTAAGAACCGTGCAACCAAGAATGCCACAACCGATTTCGGTACCACCCGTTAGATTAAGAATCGGCACTCGTTTCCCACAAACTTTATCAAAGAACCAGAGCCAGGCATCTGGATTCCACGGCTCCCCCGTCGTTAGCACGACCTTTAATGAGGAAAAGTCATACCTAGAAACCTGCTCTTCCGGTTGACTCATAAAAATACGCGCAATGGTCGGTGCAAATCCGAGCCAACTCACTTTATATTCATCAATTAATCGCCAAATTCTACCCGGTTCAGGATAATTCGGTGCACCTTCAGCCATAATCAGCGTCGCACCCGTGAACGTAACCCCCATAATTTCCAGAGGCCCAACCACCCAGCCCATATCACTCATCCAAAGCAAACGATCTTCTGCCGTCAATTCCGATAAAACATGCAGGTCAAACATCCCTTTAATCATGAAACCGCCATGCGTTTGCACCGTTCCCTTAGGCATGCCGGTTGTACCTGATGTATAAACCAGCATCACCGGATCTTCTGCATCCATCACTTCGGTCTCACTGGTCACCGGCATTCTTGCTGTTAGCTCATTCCAGTCATGATCGCCAGGCTCTTTTTTAAGATCCAGCCCCATATGATTAAAAACAATCACATGCTCCAGTGACGAAATACTTTTTTTAGCCTCATCAATTGTCGATTTCAAATTGACCGTTTTTGACCTTCTTGGTGACCCATCCACTGTAATCACAGCTTTTGCCTGGCCATCATTCAAACGAACAATGATCGGTTCTGGCCCAAACCCTGAAAAAAGCGGGATGACCATGCCGCCCATTTTAATGATCGCCAGGAATGCAATAGCAACTTCTGGAATCATTGGCATATACAAACCAACTGCATCACCCCTACCTAAGCCGAGTGAACGCAAGCCTTCTGTTAATTGACAAACTTTTGCATCAAGTTCAGCGTAAGTCAGCGAACTCTTTTTCCCCGATTCAGTCTCATGATGCATAAAAGGCTTATCCCAAACATCGGTTCCTTTATGTTTATCCAGACAGTTCAGCACCATATTTGTCTTGCCATCCAGACACCACTCAGTCCACTCGATCCCCTTGGAACTATCCATGACCTTGCTATAATCTTGGTAAAACCTCACGTCCAAAAATTTTATGGCTGCATTCCAGAACCATTCTGGGTCACGATCAGCTTTGGATAACAGCGCGTCATAATCGGCAACACCTGTTGTCTCAATAAACTTCTGCATCTGTGATTGTGAAGAGAGGCTCTCACGCGGCTCCCAAACGATATCTGGATGTGGCTTAAATTCCATAACTGTTCTCCAATTTTTTGGTTTTTACTGCAAATTTAGCTACCACCTGATTATCACCCCGCTAATCATGTCCTGTTGGGTGTTTTTAAAAAAGTAACTGTAGATATTGATCAACAAAAAATCAGTCAAACAGACTGATCAAGTGAGCGTATCAACTGCGTGCTTATAAAAGGGTTTGATGCTCCTAAAAATCACCAGTCTTAACTTTGTTAACCCATTCGTAATCGCCCATTATCGGCCGAGCAAGCGCTGCCAAATCAAATTAACCTTTGTTTAATCGGGCACGCAGCTCATTGAAACCAGTTGTGCCTGCATCAGGATTTTCTGCCTCTAAAAAGTGCTGTCGATCAAAGCAAATTTCGGAACAGCTGAATACTCGACGCGAGATCCAGCTGTTCCGGAGCTATAGTTAAGTCTAATTAACTATCTGTAATGCAAAACCATGTACTCATCAATTTCTATTCGTTTCTTAGGCGGAATAATAACCGTCGTCATTGGGTCACGAATAATGGCGGGCCCATGCACAAAATTACCTGCCTGCAGCTCCGACATCTGCCACACCTTAAAGTCATAAAACTTCCCTTCATGGCTCACCTGGCGTGTTTCAACATAAGCCGCCTCGGGAGGTGTTTCACCTTGCAAAGCATGACTTAATATTTTCGGCATCACTTTGGGCGCAATCGCCTGTATATATACCTCGGTTATCGCATAACCCGCCTCAGGAAACCTTGCTCCATCGGGGTAAATATTGGTATACATGTCTTCAAAAGCGGCAATAATCTTGTCGATGTCCTCAGCTGTTTTTGCATGGCCGAAGTCAAGCAAGGTTTCAAAACTTTCCAGTTGCCCCATATACCTTCCATAGAACCCGTAGCGAAACTCAAGCTCGTCGGAATCCACTCCTTCAGATCTCATTTCAGCTCTTGCTTTGTCTTCTAAAGAACGCCATGCCGCGTCTATCTCTTTAGCAACACCGGCTTTACTATTATCATCCAGACCATTTGGAATAGTAGTGACAACGCCCATGTGATAGCGATGAAGATACTCGGCGCACGCGCCCCCAAAGGCTGAAAATGCCGCCGCATAAGGGAAGGTGATTACATCCGCAAGTTCGAAATCCTGCGTATAGCCCCACATATGAACAGGCCCCGCTCCACCGTAGCACATCATGGTGAACTCTCTGGTGTCATATCCTTTCGAGACAATAATCGCTTTTGCAGCTTCTCGCATCTGGGCATTCACCACTTCGAGAATTCCTTTCCCAGCCTCGTAGATATCAAGCCCGAGCGGATCTGCAATCGTCTCCTTAAGCGCTTTACGGGCTTTCTCTGCATCCAGTGTAATCTTTCCTCCCAGAAAATAACCGGGATCGACATAACCCATTGCTACGTTGACATCGGTTACAGTTAGCTTGTCATATTTGTAACATAAGCCCACCTCAGCCCCCGCACTTTCCGGTCCCACATGGAGACGCTTGTACTCATCTATCCAGACCGCAGAACCAGCTCCAGAGCCAACAGAATCGATAGCCACCATAGGAAGTGCCAGCCGGTGACCGGCAAAGTCAGGGTCTTTACGGATCGACAGCATGTTGTTAACGATCAACCCTACATCGAAACTGGTACCACCCATATCTGCGGTGCAGACGTTTTTCAGACCCAACTTATGACTCATCACCTGCGCACCCATCATGCCGCCGATAGGGCCTGAAATGACGGTTTCATACAGGCGGGGATACTCAACATTAACTGCGCCGCCGTAGGATAACAGGGTTAACAAGCGTGCTTCATAACCATCTTTTTTTGCGCTCTTTTCAACATCCTGAAGAACCTCCCGAGTATGTTCTGCAGCGAAACACTGCAAAAGAAGGCTCTTCAGGCGGTTGTTTTCTTTACTGACCGGCGCGATATCGGAAGAACAGACGACAGGGATATCCAACCCTTCGTTCTTGAGCATTTCCTCAGCAATCTTCTTTGCTCTCCGCTCATGATCATTTGCAATATAGGAATTGATAAAGAGGATACCAATTACTTCAACTTTTGATTTGATCAGTTTTTTTACACCTTCACGGACATGACGCTCGCTTAACGGCGCCATCACCGTACCTGGAGAAATATGTTTCTCCATAAAATAGCTACCACCGCTGATCCGCTCACTGACACCATGGATATTTTGGGGGTCAACCATTGGTCGTGTATGTGAATGCAGCTGGTTATGCAATATCTCAGCCTGCGTCTGACCAAGGTAGGTTAAACCACCCTCCATAATGGACATATCTTCAAAACCACGGGTAACAAGCAAGCCAACTTTCTTGCCGGTGCCCGTCAACAAGGTATTTAACATACCTGTGCCCGCATAAATGCTCACGGATGCATTTTTATGTGCATCTGAAGAAGTTATACCGATACTAAGCGCTGCATCTTCAACCGATTCCAGATAGCTTGAGGACTCATCTTTTTTGTTGGTTAATGCCTTGCCAACGGTAAAGGAACCATCGTCCTTGACCAAAATAGTATCAGTCATGGTGCCACCTGCATCCAAAGCCAAAATGTATTTCTTACTTGATCTGCTCTGATCACTTGAAACTGACATAAACTTTTCTCCCGTTATTATTTTAATTTGGACACAAATTCAGCTGTTTTGTCCTCGAACCAGTCTGCTGATTCATCGTTGAGTGGGCGGTTCATATATTCCCGATAAAAACGATCCAGATCAGGTAACGCCTCAAAAATCATTGGATAACCTGGGGGCACCACTTCTACTGCCAGTTGTGCAACGCAACCCGGACAAAAATACTCACGGAGCTCCATCCACTCAGCATCAGGTGAGGCAGCAGATGGGTAATAGACTTCATCCATCTGCTGTTGAGTTTCACGCACACGTATATTGCAACTTAGCTTCCAGTTGACTCGATAGTCACCCAACTCATGCCCGCAGTCACACTTAACGATGCGCTCTTTTCCCTTTGCGACGATGTAGAGGTGATCATTAAGCCGCATAAGGATTTTTTCATCCCATTTAGCAGCACCTTGCAAGACCTCAAGGTATGTCCAAAAACGTTCATGATCTTTCTTTTCCATCCGCCGCATTTCGGTAACATCATCATCTGCTATATCACCGTTAACTAGCTTTTCCATCAAACCTTTATCAACTTGTTCCATTTTTTATTACCTTTTTCTGTTCATCGGTTATTCTGTCTGCTCTGCTTTTTATCGCACTCAGATTTCAAAATCATCATCAAGTTGCCAAAAAGCCCTCAGATGTTTGTCATAACCTTTAAAGCTCGTAGAGCTACGATACATTTGCAATATTTCTTCTCGCATCGATTTGTTAACAACCTTTTTACGCTCATCAACCCACCACTCGGTAGCAGGTCTCGATTCTGTACGACGCCGCTCGAACAATTTTTCCCGCTCTTTTAGCGTCTCAGCCTTATTCAGCTGCACATTTCCATCCTCGTCTTGTGTGGCAACAACGCCGTACATTGTTTTGGCAAAACTTACTGGCACTTGACCAACACGAATATCTTCAACCACCGCGGCAATCTCTCGCTCAATCGGGTCACCCCAACCACCCGAGGCGCCAGCAGCATTTGCCCAAAGATCGCCATCACCCATTGATTGCTCAGGTGGATCATATTTCCAAGCTGTCACTTCTCCCTTGATTTTGCCATTTTCAGCAAACTCCAACAGTTCACCGGCGGTTCTTGGTGTATCTCCACCCGCAGCAAAAACCTCATCAAGGTTTGTATTTTTAGCTGTTACAGTCAGTACACCAGGCGCAGGATATCCACCATTCATTCCTAAAGAGACATGGGTCGAAAGTGAAGTGCCAGAACCTCCACGTGTGACACCGAGCCTTTGTCCTGTTTCCTGCATCCAGTGGACAGAACTTTGACCAATTCCACCTCGGTGTTTACCATGGCCACACAACCCTGGCTCTAGCTTACGACCAAGGTGATGTAATGGTGGGATCAGGTATTCAAACTCTTCACTATTACCCACATTGCATAACTGGGTATGTTGTGCCCAAGTCGTTGGCGTGCCGTCTTTAAATGAATACGCCCCCATCGCACCACCGCCAACCCATTCAAAATTGGTAAATCCATAAGGAGTGCCATCAGCCAGCACACCGCTACCTTGTACGCCATCCCAGGTATCATCAACCACAAATGCCTCTTCAAGGTAACCACGCATGAAGAAGTTCCTGTGGATTGCATTACCTGCAACACTCATCATTTGCATGGACTGAGCCCAAATGTTGGAGCATGAGGCAAACTCTGTATCAGGATTATAAATGCTCCCTTCATGGTAGATGCTCTCAACGTTCATATTGACGCCAGCACTAGCTTTACAGCTATGGGCGAATGTCGTGGTCATACAAAGATACAGTGCCACATCAGAACCACCAGGG
>QNFJ01000019.1 GCA_003646305.1 Gammaproteobacteria bacterium
ATCTTTAGCTTTCTGAATATCTTTTACGGTAATCATGCCACGCAGTTGAAAGTCATCATTTACGATCAAAACTTTCTCGATTCTGTGTTGATGCAGAAGCTGGATGGCTTCTCCTCGATCAGAGCCTTCTTTGACTGTCACCAGTTTCTCTTTTGGCGTCATCACATGAGTGACCAAATCATCCAGGTGCGTTTCAAAACGAAGATCACGATTTGTGACGATTCCGACCAAGTCATCGCCATCAACGACCGGCACGCCTGAAATATTATTCTTCCGGGTTAGCTCAATCACTTCACGAATTGTCACATCCGGCGAAACGGTGATCGGCTCTTTAACAACACCACTTTCGAATTTCTTAACCGTGCGAACCTCAGCAGCCTGCTGCTGAGCCGTCATGTTTTTGTGAATAATGCCTATACCGCCCTCTTGCGCGAGTGTTATGGCTAAACGTGACTCTGTAACGGTATCCATCGCCGCTGATACAAGCGGTATATTCAGCCTTATCTCGCGTGTGAGTTTGGTCTCGAGGTTGGCGTCCCTTGGCAAGAGATCAGAATAGGCTGGACTCAAAAGAACATCGTCAAAAGTCAGCGCTTCTTTTTCTATTTGCATTGTTATCCTGCCATATTAAAAAATAACAGGAGATTATACCTCTGAAGGGTAAAATCGGTAAATGACTATCCGCCCTTTCACCTAAACGAATCGGGATAGTGTCCCAATAAGGAGAGCAGCCTAGCTAAATAAATTTGAATAATAAAAGATAGATATATTTATCGATTAGTACCGAATTCAGCGGGTACTGCCATACATCAGGAAAAGAACGTCCAGCCATTTCTAAACTCACTCTCTTTTTGCCTTCAAACAAGCGAAAGAATTTTCGCCGCCACTTTGTCTAACGGTACAACGTGGTCTCGGCAGCCCAGTTTATGCGCCTCACCGGGCATTCCCCAAACAACCGAGCTTGCCTCATCCTGAATAATAACGGGGGATCCATTATCCTGCATATCTTTCAGGCTTTGCGAACCATCAGCACCCATGCCGGTCAGCATCACACCAATCGCCCTTTTACCCACATTCTGAATAACCGACTTAAACATCACTTCCACAGAAGGTTTATGGCGATTAACTACCGGCCCGTCGAGCAGATGACAAATAAACTGGTTTCCCGATCTCACGATTTCCATATGCCGGTCACCCGGTGCGATATAGATATGACCTGACTTGATCACTTCACCCTCTTGCGGAATTAACGCGGTCATTTCTGACGCCTCATCGACATGTTTGGCAAACGATTCTGAAAAAGCAGCCGGAAGATGCTGACTAATAACCATAGCGGGCGTCGATGCGGGGAGACCACTGACAACCGCTTTAATCGCCTCTGTCCCACCTGTAGATGCTCCTAGCACAATCAATCTATCTGACAAACCCATTGGCCGTTGATCGGAATGTTTAATTGGCCTCTGTAAGGTTACCCGAGGCCTAACTGGCTTCGGCTGGCTCGCCACCAGCTCAATTGCTTTAACCGATGCTTTAGAGGCATCTCTAACTTTTTCGACAATCTCATCCGCATAAGCTGCAAGGCTATTACTTAAATCAGCTTTAGGTTTTGCGACAAAATTGACCGCACCATATTCAAGTGCTTTTAAGGTTGTATCAGCACCCTGTTGCGTCAAAGTCGAAACCATCACAACCGGCATTGGCCTCAAGCGCATCAGGTTCTTCAGGAAAGTAACACCATCCATACGAGGCATTTCCACATCCAGCGTCAAAACATCAGGGTTTAATTTCTTGATTTTCTCGCGCGCGATATAGGCATCTGGCGCCGTTCCGATCACTTCAATATCGCTGGTTTCGCTGAAAATCTCGGTTAGTAACTTACGCACTAAAGCTGAGTCATCAACGATTAACAGTTTTATTTTATCCATTTAGCTAGATCCCTCCATTTTCATTTCAGAAAAGCTCAATATCACTCTCAACCGGTTCAACTTTAATCTGATCACGGTAGTTAATTTCATTGTTCACAACACTCTCTTTATGCATGTTTCTCAGCTTTTTGACACGCGCTCGCCCAGTAAATGGGTTAAAAAGTACTTTTCTTGGAAAAACATCCCCTAGATCCTCACCCACCAAAGCAAGTCCTTCCATCTTCATATAACGGCGCACAAACTCAATATTCCTCCCGCCAATATCCGACATTAATGAAATCATTTTTCCACCACCAAACAACTTCACTTCAAGATTTTCTCTACGGCCACCATTGCTCAGAATCGTATTAATCAGGTGTTCCATCGCATAGTTCCCATAGCGATTTGCCTGACTGGTAACCTCCTTACCTCCCTGTGATAACTCGTCACTTGTCGCGGGCAGCATGAAGTGATTCATCCCCCCAACACCGGTCACTTTATCTCGGACACAAGCGGCCACACATGACCCCAACACCGTACTCACCAATTCATCTTCTCTGGTGGCATACAGCTCGCCAGGTAAAATTGTTGCAATTACACAGTTTTCTCGCCTGTCCCAACGGCGACGAATCTGGCTAAATTCACTAATCGAAAGCCTGCCTACAACGCCACTCATAACTTGTGATAAATGGTTTTACCAATCAGCTTAAAAGGCGTTTGGAGCTGATGAAGTGACTCCGAATGGCCGATAAAAAGGTGCCCCTGTGGCGCAATAAGCTCACCATAGCGATTTGCCAGCTTCTCTTTCGTTGGCGAATCAAAATAAATCAGAACGTTACGGCAAAAAATAATATCGAACGGCCCTCGCATAGGCCAACTCGGCGCCATCAAGTTAAGCTGTTTAAAAGTCACCAGTTTCTGCAAATCAGGATGAACTCTAACCTGGCTGGCCGATAAATCACCATCCGTTAGAAACCAGCGCCTGGTTGTTGCCGCATCTAATCCTGTAATTCGCTCTTTTGAGTAAACACCTTTAGCCGCTGTCGCCAACACATTGGTATCAAGATCTGTCGCCAGTATTTTGATATCCCAACCTTTACGATCAGGCAGGTTTTCAAGAAGCGTCATGGCGATAGAATAAACCTCTTCCCCTGTTGAGCAGCCTGCCGACCAGATCCGTAGCCGTTTTTGGATGCTGTTTTTCCGAATCAGTTCCGGTATTAATGTGTTTTTCAGATAGTCAAAGTGATGTTTCTCACGAAAGAAAGAGGTGAGATTTGTTGTCACTGAATTAATGAACTCGGTAAATTCAGGCCCGGAACCTCGCTCAAGAAGCTGACAGTATTCCCGAAAGCTAGTCAAACCTAATGCGCGAACTCGACGTGAAAGCCGAGCATAAAACATATCAAACTTATCATCGGTGACGATGATTCCCGAATGCTGATTAGAGAGCCTTTTTAAGATTGCAAAATCTTCTCGTCGGTATTCAAATTCACGAGCACGCCCTTGCGCCATAATATAATCCCTTTAGATTTCAAACAGATCGCTTAAGCCCAGCAACCTGGTAGCTTCACCGAAACTTTCTGATGGCTCAACAATCGTAACCGCCTGGCCCTGCTTAACCGCTTTCTGAAAAAACAGAACAAGCAGCTGCAATGCCGCAGCATCAATAACTTTGACCGCCGAAGCATTGATCTTAATATCGCCACTTTTCTCGAGCAGCTGTAATAAAGCCTCCTGTAACTCAGCGACTCGATCAAGTTTCTCACTCTCTTCCAATATAATCGTATTCATACTATTTTCCACGATCGATACGTCATCGATTTTTGTTTCAGACATCGGCTCAGCAGCCTCGATAACCGCTGTAGAATCACCCGTTTCGTCATCGACCCATTCAAGTGGGTCATGATCCATAAGTGGCTTCTTCTTTTTTCCTGTCATGCCATCACCTTCTCTTCTATCAGGTCTTCTGCCAACTGCCTGAATTCTCGTGCAGCCCGACTCCCCGGCTTATATTCAATAATTGTCTTTCCCAACCCCGGGCATTCCGCAACCATTGCCGCTTCCCGAACCACCGTTGCCAGAATTCTCTGTGGAAAATGCTTTTTTAAAAGCACCATCACATCCTTTGCCAACCGCCTTCTCGACTGATATCGCTGAATAGAAAGCCAGGTTCGATACTTTTTGTTCAACACTTTTTCAAAATTCTTAATCGTCTTAATCAGGTGAGATAATCCCTGCAGTGCAAGGTATTCTCCTGTCATCGGGATCAACACTTCATCAACCGCAAACAGTGCGTTAACAACCAGCATTCCTGACGAGGGTGGACAATCGATAAAAACAAAATCCTGATCCTCAAAACTCCCAGACAATGCCTCTTGCAGCAATCTCCCTCGCTCAGTCCCACCCTCATTTAACTGCTCTATTTGGTGCAGTTGATTTCCAGCGGGAACAATCTTCAAATTATCTCTGACCTCAATCGCCTGACTCTCAATACCTGCTCCATTCAGCATCACCTGATCCAGCCCCTCATTCTGCTGGCGGCAACCAAAACTACTGGCTAAATGCCCTTGTGGATCTAAATCAATCACCGTCACTTTTTTACCCAACCGACTCAACGCAAAGGCCAGATTCACTGCCGCTGTCGTCTTCCCTACGCCACCTTTTTGGTTGATGACTGCAATCAATCGCACCTAACCTATCTCTCCGATTAGAGAAAATTCTTCCGGGTTCAGTAGTTTGTCCGCATCCAGCAACATCACCATATTTTCGCTCATTACCATCCCTTTTATGTAACGGGTATTAACAACAGCACCAAGGTTCGGTGCTTTCTTAATACTGTCCTGATCAACATCTAATACTTCTGAGACTGCATCGGCAATAATACCCATCACATGCTGTTCCTCACCGGCCTCAATAGAGAGAACAATCACAACCGTCTTCGCATGATATTCAACCTGCTCCATTCCAAAGCGGGCTCTGAGATCAATGATCGGCACCACTACACCTCTCAGATTGAGTACTCCTTTAATAAAATCAGGCGTATTGGGGATTTCTCGAACGGGCTCCCAACCTCTGATCTCTTCTACTTTGAGGATATCGACGCCATACGCCTCATCCGCCAGCCGAAAAGTCAGATACTGATTTTCAGAAAGCGCTGTTGCACCAACAATTTCGCTATCACTTGTAAATTCAGACATGCTAGAACTCTTCCCACTCATCATCTGAGGTAAATGAAGAGGCCGACACCAAAGCCGGAGCGGCACGCTCAATAGTGGGCTGGGCTTGACGCGCAGGGGCGGGCGACACACCTCCTGCTCCACCCGATTTAACAACACTCTCAACCGAGCCCAGTAAGCTAACAATCTCTCCGGACAGCTGTTCAACCCGCTTATAACTTCCCTCAGCCATCGCCATATTGCCCTGCTCTTTGCTGGCAATAATCCCCTTGATCAAGCTATGCATTTCCTGGTGTTGTTCTTCCATGCTCTGCATATCTGGCATATGGCCAAACTGGCTCATACCACTGGAATAGAGCCACGTACCTAGATCACAGTCACGATGTGAAACCGCCTGGTCCATCGTTAATCCACCCTTTCCATCAAGAAAATCTCTCAGCCGCCCTTTCCAGGCAAGATGCTTCGATTTTGCCAGTGTGAAATCGAGGGAATTCGCTTTGCCCGTGTGTGCATGAGAATGACCATGACTCTGCTGTTGACCACTGCTCTGTACTGATGCATTCACATCGGTTTTAAAGAAGCTCATCAGCTCGATCATCGTATCCGCCTGCTCTTTCATCGAAAGACTGGCCGCCGAGGCCTCTTCCGCCAGTGCCGCATTCTGCTGGGTAATCTCATCCATTTGTGAAACGGCTTGGTTAATCTGGCCAATACCGGCAGATTGCTCATCACTTGCCGCAGCAATTTCGGTAACAATATCACCCACTTTCCGCACACTTGTAACGATCTCTTCCAGCGTCTTACCCGAATCACTCACAAGCCTTGAGCCCTGTTTGACCGATTCCACACTCGATTGAATCAGCTCTTTACTCTCTTTTGCAGCAGTTGCGCTACGCTGTGCAAGATTACGCACTTCCGTTGCCACCACAGCAAAACCACGACCATGTTCACCGGCTCTTGCCGCCTCGACCGAAGCATTGAGTGCAAGCAGGTTTGTCTGGAAGGCAATTTCATCGATAACACCAATAATGTCGGCAATTTTATTACTGCTGACATTAATCTCATTCATCGCCCCAACCGCCCTGCTGACCACTTCACCCCCTTTCTCGGCAATTTCTCTGGCACCGTTTGAGAGCTGTTTGGCCTGACGGGTATTTTCAGCGTTATTCTGAACCGTACTGGTCATCTCCTCCATTCCAGAAGCGGTCTCCTCTAACGAAGAGGCCTGCTCTTCTACTCGCTGGGAGAGGTTATCGTTACCGCTGGCAATTTCCTGAGAGGCTGTATTGATAAAGTCAGCCGCCATATTGATTTGGCCAAAAATATCACTTAGCGTTTCCTGTGTTGAATTAAGATTGTCTCTCGCCTCCGCAAAGGCCCCCTGGCTATCATTTTGAAGTCTCTGCGTAAGATCACCCTCGGCAATAGCCGCCAAAGTAGTATTGATTCCGGCAAGGCTCTCTTCTACTACCGTAACAACCTGGTTAATTCCTTCACCCAGCGTTTTGAAAAAGCCCTTTTTGTCCTGCAGGTCGAAACGGCCGCTCAAATCACCTCGACTAACCGCCTCAACAAGATTACTTATTTCATGCTCTGTCGCCACCTCAGCCGTACGGTCTTCCCACTCAACAACGGTACCGATTCGCACTCCATCAGCATCTAAAACGGGGTTAGCAATAAATTTAAAAATCAGATTACTCACTGTTAGTTCTGACTCAAACTTGCCTGCCAATTTATCGAGCATTCCTCTCTGGTGAGCGGGATTCTTATGAAAAACATCAATATTCGTTCCCACAAGCTGAGAAGCATCAAAGTCGGGCAAGGCTTTACGAATTTCACTCTCAGCCGTTTGAAACATCTCTTTAGCCGCATCATTCATATAAATGATGTCGTAGTTTCTATCTGCCAACATCACATTTGCAGCCGCTTTATCCAGCGCCTCTTTAATACGCCCGGCATTTTTAGCAACCGCTTTTGACTCAGCCAAATCTTGATTCAGCTTGGCCTGCATTGAATAAATCGCTCGATTGAGATCACCCAAAGCGCCTTCTACTTTAATGTCGAGTTTATTCTGAAAGTTACCCTCTAAAACATTTTCAATCACTCGAGTAATTTGAATAAACTCATCGTCAGAATTTCCACCAAAGAGGGCAGCAAGCGCACCGGAACGGGGGGCAGCCTCCATCTTACCGGCCTCCAACTTGGCGTTTCCCGAATTTAGCTGGCGATAAAGTGCTTCGGCCTCATTAACCTGCTGGCGGCTCGGTGCATAACGCACCGACATATAGCCCGTTACCTGCCCATTACGGGTAATGGGGAGTACATTGGCCTCAACCCAATAGTAGTCACCATTTTTACAGCGATTCTTAACAATCCCTTGCCAAGGTCGACCCTGTTTAATCGTTACCCAAAGATCCTCAAAGGCCGCGGCTGGCATATCGGGATGACGCACCATATTGTGGCTTTTACCGATTAGCTCTTTTTTTGAGAAACCCGAGATTAACTCAAACTCTTCATTCACCTCGGTCAGAACACCCTTTAAATCGGTAGTCGAGACGAGGATCGCGCCCTCTTTCATCAACACTTCATTATCGGTTACCGGCATATTTACTTTCATTTTTCTCTCCAACCCTAATCTAGTTCAGTTCTGTCTCTTCTTCCTCTTCCAGAGAAAGAAATTTATCAATGTCCAGCAGTGTCAGCATTTTTCCATTAACCTCTACCAACCCGGCAATGTAGTCCGTGCTGACCTTTGAGCCAAAATCGGGGGACTCCTGAATGGTGCGCTTATCGATATCAATAACATCTGACACCGAGTCAATCACAACACCAACAATGCGTATTTTGTCACTCTCGTGTACCTGCAAAATAATGACCGCTGTGGTTTCAGTATAGTTTGCTTCCTTTAACTGGAACCGTTCACGCAGATCAATAATCGGGATAATGGCCCCTCTCAAGTTGATCACCCCTTTTTCATACGAGGGGACATTGGGGACACGCGACACTGGCTCCCAGCACCGTATCTCCTGCACTCTAAGGATCTCCACCCCATATTCTTCACGATTCAGTGTGAAGCTAAGATATTGCGTACGGTAACGCAGCACCTCTCGTTCCTGCGCTTTTTCGTCGTCAGTTAACTGTTTTTCTTTTTTAGTCATGCTTTTCTCTTAGCGCTTTGCCAGCCTGAGCAACCCAGGTATATCCAGAATAAGTCCGACCGAACCATCTCCAAGAATCGTTGCCGCTGAAATGCCTTCAATATTTCGATAGTTGGTTTCCAGTGATTTAATGACCACCTGTTGCTGCCCAAGAAGGTCATCAACCAACAGACCACAACGGGTTCCTTGTCCTTCTACGACAACCAAAAGCCCGTCCGAACTGTCTTCTGTCCCTGATGATTCGACTCCAAATAGTTTCTGCATCCGTAAAATCGGTAGATATTCATCACGCAGACGGAATGTCTCCCCACGCCCAGCAACATGACTGATCATTTCTGAGCGGAGATTAAACGACTCGATAATTGAACCTAGCGGAACAATGTATGTTTCATCGCCCACCGCAACCGATTGGCCATCCAGAATTGCCAGCGTCAATGGCAGGTAAATTGCAAAAGTGGAGCCTTTGCCCAGTTTTGAGCGGATTTCAACATGGCCACCTAACGCTTCAATATTTTTACGAACCACATCCATACCAACACCGCGGCCTGAGACATCACTCACCACCTCTGCGGTTGAAAAACCGGCTGCAAAAATCAGATCAAATTTTTCTTTCTCGGTGAGTATCGCATCGGCTTCAATAACACCTTTTTCGACCGCCTTGTTGAATAACTTATCACCATCCAAACCATTGCCGTCATCAGTCACCTCAATAACGATATTTCCACCTCGGTGGAAAGCGTTAAGGTGAACCGTACCCAATGCTGGCTTACCTGCTGCAACGCGCTCATCTGGCATTTCAACGCCATGATCGAGACTGTTCCGAACCAGATGAACCAATGGATCACTAATCAGCTCGATAACGGTTTTATCAACTTCGGTATTTTCACCCGATAGCTTAAGTTCGATCTGTTTACCCATCTTGCTGCTTAAGTCATGAACCAATCGGGGAAAGCGGCTAAAGACAAAGCTAATCGGCATCATACGAATACCCATGGCGCTCTGCTGTAGTTCCCGCGTATGACTTTCCAGCTGGCTCAAACCGCTCTGCAACAGATCCAGCCGGGTCATATCAAAATTGTCACCCAAACTGCTCAGCATTGATTGTGTAATCACGAGTTCACCCACCATATTAATGAGTGAATCAATTTTTGCTGTATCAACGCGAATACTCGCTGAGGCTGGTTTGGCTGCCGGTTTCTTGTTTGGTTGCTTAGCGGCTGTTGCCGGTTTTGGCGCAGCTTGAGACGCTGCTTTGGTTGACGGCGGCTCATCAGGTTTTTCAGTCGCTGATTCTATTGATACCGCCTTCTCTACTACAGTAGTCGTGCTTTTTCCTGCTTCATCTGCGAAAGAGATAATCGTCATATCACAATCATCTTCAACCCAGTCAAAGACTTCATCGATCTCTTGGCGCTCAATCTCACCTTCCAGACGAATATCCCAAGAAAGATGACATTCTTCTGGGTCAATGTCCTGGATTTCAGGAAGCCCCCTAAAATCTGCCTCAACGATTAAATTGCCCAGCTCTTCCAGTTCACGAAACATTCTGACCGGGTCGTTACCGGTCTTCATCAGGTGGGCATGTGGGCAAAAAATAATGTGCCAGCCAGGTTTTACTGAAGAAACTACCGGCTGCTCTGCCTGTTCAACGGCCACCTCTTCGGGCTCATTTGCAGCACCCCCATCGCCACCATTAAGCTCTACTTCTAGCTCTTTCTGATGCTGATTAACGCTATCTGCATCAACATCAGCACCACTCTGGATAGCCGCAAGCATTTCACGCAAACAGTCCACCGAACCTAGCAGTACATTAACCCCACGCTGTTCAACCTGTCGACGACCATCACGCATCTCATCAAGAAGTGTCTCCATCACATGCGTAAACGCGGAGACATCCATAAAGCCAAATGTACCACTGCCGCCCTTAATGGAATGGGCCGCACGGAAAATGGTGTTGATCTCTTCCATGTCCGCCGTACCCGGACTGAGATTCAATAATCCAGTTTCCATCACATCCAGCCCCTCGAAACTCTCTTCGAAGAAAACCTGATGAAACTGCTCCATATCAATTGTCATTTGATCACCTGCCTCATTTTTAGATTCTGCGGGTGCACCTTTGCAAAAAAGTGCTAACCGAGAACTTTTTTGACTGTTTTTAACAATTGATCAGGATTAAACGGCTTAACAATCCAGCCCGTTGCCCCTGCCGCACGGCCCTGCGCTTTTTTATCGGCGCTTGATTCTGTCGTCAGCATCAGCATTGGCGTAAATTTATAGTTGGGAAGCGCCCGAAGTTCCTTGATTAAAGTGATCCCATCCATATTAGGCATATTGACATCGGTCACCACCAGGTCGACCTTTCGACCCCTGGCTTTATTCAATGCGTCAACACCATCAACCCCCTCAATCACCTCATAGCCAGCGCCTTTA
Source organism: Gammaproteobacteria bacterium (assembly GCA_003646305.1). GTDB lineage: Bacteria > Pseudomonadota > Gammaproteobacteria > Methylococcales > UBA2780 > UBA2780. The sequence continues at coordinate 10,672 of QNFJ01000019.1, forward strand.
AGGGTAAAAGAAACCATTTGTCGCATGGATGCCGAATCGTCTACTGCCAGAATACTTGCCATCTAAAACTCTCCTGAAATCTTACAAAAGATGCTATATGAGCCCCACAGATTTGGTGAGGCTTTTCACTTATCAGAAAGTCTAGTAGAAGATTTTGATTTTTGAGACAGCCATCAAAAAAATGGCCAAAAGAAAATACTACCGAGAAATTAGAGAGATGCCAGCATGAGCCTCTTTGGAGAATAGAGCAGCTCTTGCTGGTGACTGTTATGGAATGTATTGCACACCTCACAACAGTCGAGGTAACGCTTTGTTCTTTTGTCTGCTATCGAGTTGATATAAAAAGGAACGGGCTGCCGCCTATAACAGCCATTTTTAGACTAAAGCTTTCTCTTCTTCGCTAACATCCCAAAGCTTTTCCAACTGATAGAACTCGCGAGTTTGTGCTGTCATCAGGTGAACGATGACTTCTCCCAAATCGACTAACACCCAATCACAATCTGTGTCACCCTCAACACCCCGCGGCAAGAGCCCTTTCTCTTTGCTCGCTTCAACCACATAGTTAGATAGCGATTTAACATGGCGGCGAGAGGTACCTGTTGCGATAACCATAAAGTCTGCAATCGTAGTTCGCCCACGAACATCGATCATTTTTAAGTCTTCCCCTTTTGCATCATCCAGGGTCATTTCTACAAGTGCGAGTATCTCTTCTGTCTTCATTTCTATTTACCGGTATAAATTTTCTTTAATAATCATTTCCCGAACTTCATCGGGGAGTAGGTAACGGGGGTCGCTCCCTAGCTGAAGCATCCGCCTAATCTCTGTTGCCGAAATCTCAAGCTGTGTCACTTCGAGGAAACAGACCTTACCCGCTTCCGAAAAAGAGAGTTCTCCGAACTCCCCCGCAACACGCTCTTTTATCTGTTCTGCCAGCTCACCCGGCACATCACACTGCCAACCGGGGCGCATCATAACAGCTACATGGGCCAACTCGAAAAGTTCAATCCAACGAGACCAGCCTGATAAGCCCAAAAAAGCATCCATCCCGACAATCAAAACCAGTGGTTTTCCCGGCTTAACTTCCTCTTTAATATGGCGGAGCGTATCGACCATGAAGGATTCCCCGGAGCGCTCCAGCTCACAAGTATCAATCGTCAGCTCAGGAGCATCGGCAACCGCGAGCTGAAGCAACTCTAATCGCTTCTTCGCACTAACAGAAGGCTCTCCTCGGTGAACAGGTTTTTTACACGGAACAAACCTTAGTGCCTCTAGTGCCAGTTTCTCTCGAATTTCAAAGGCTGTGCGCAGGTGACCATAATGAATCGGATCAAACGTACCGCCATAAATACCGATCACTGTCGGATATGACCTTCGCCTAAAACGATAAACTTCTGAGTCGTCAGCCCTTCTAGCCCGACGGGGCCACGCGCATGAAGTTTATCGGTGCTAATACCAATTTCTGCACCGAGTCCATATTCAAAACCATCAGCGAAACGAGTTGAGGTATTAACCATCACCGAGCTGGAGTCAACTTCGCGCAAGAAACGGCGCGCGCGACTGTAATCTTCAGTAATAATCGACTCGGTATGACCTGAGCTGTGTTTGTGAAGATGATCAATGGCATCATCAAGATCTTCAACAATTTTTATTGAAAGAATGGGGGCAAGATACTCTTCATCCCAGTCCGCTTCGGTTGCCTGAATCGCACTGGGCAGGAGCTGACAGGTCTCGGCACAACCCCGTAACTCGACATTCTCACCGATATATTTCTCGGCCAACTCTGGCAAAACATTGTCTGCAATCGAGCGGGCAACCAACAGCGTTTCCATCGTGTTACAGGTTCCATAACGCTGCGTTTTGGCATTGAAAGCGACCGCAATAGCTTTTTGTAAATCTGCTTTATCATCGATATAAACATGGCAAACACCGTGAAGGTGTTTGATAACCGGCACGCGTGCATCGCGGGAAATTCGCTCGATCAACCCCTTGCCTCCGCGTGGCACGATGACATCAACATACGCTTCCATCGTAATCAGTTCTCCTACGGCAGCACGGTCAGTTGTTTCGACAACCTGAACCGTATCGGCAGAAAGTCCTGCCGCCTCCAGCCCTTGCCGTATACAGCTGGCAATCGCTTTATTCGAGTGAATCGCTTCTGACCCACCTCTTAAAATACAGGCATTACCCGATTTCAGTGTCAGCGCTGCTGCATCGGCTGTTACATTAGGGCGAGATTCATAAATGATACCGATAACACCCAATGGGACACGCATTTTGCCAACCTGTATACCCGATGGGCGGTAAGCAAGGTTGGTGATTTCCCCCACAGGGTCGGGCAAGCCGGCAACCTGCCGCAATCCTTCTGCAATCGCTGCGATGCGCTCACTGTTCAGCTCCAGCCGATCAAGTAATGCGGCATCCAAACCACTTTCTGCACCGGCATCCATATCTTTTTTGTTCTCTACCAGCAAACTCACCTCGGCAGATTCGATAGCATCAGCCATCGCATTCAGCGCTCTATTTTTTACACCCGTATCGACACGGCCTAGCTCACGCGCTGCCTGGCGGGCTTTTTTACCCATTGTTTGCATCAATTCTTTTATCGTTTCCTGCATGACCTTCATCATTCTATCTCTAAAAAATAAACCCCATTTTACACCCACAGAACATAAGTTTCATTGAAGTGGAGAAAAAGGACTCCGCTTAATTCAGCTTTATCGCTATTGTCATTATCACGACTTAGCTAAAGAGTCTTGTGCCCGATAGTGCTACGGCCATCTGCATTAACTCATCCCAGGCATCACCACGCTCCTGCCCTTTAATCATTCGGTCTGCCCTGGCCCCTTGCTTGATAACCGACTGTAAAGCTTCTGTAGTCAGTCGCTGCGCAGCCTGCCCTAATAGAGTCTTACGCTGATCCCATACCCGCTCTTTTCGGTAAACCGGCTCCAGAGGCTGTTTGCGTTCTTTTAACCAGGCTAGCTGGTAGAGTATTCGCGCCTCTCGCGCTAATGCCCAAAGTATCACCGGTGGCGCAACAGCTTCCTGTCGAAGTCCACTCATAATGGTGCCAACTCGTTTAACTTTTCCTGCCAGAACCGCATCGGTTAAGGTAAACACGTTGAAGCGCGCACTGTTGGCAACAGCGTCGAGAATCATGTCCGAATCAATTTTCCCTTCTCCATGCAAAACGTAAAGCTTATCGATCTCCTGTGCTGCCGCGAGTAAATTTCCCTCTACCCGCTCCGCCAACAACCTTAACCCGGCCTGGTCGCATTGCAATCCTCGACTGGCCATCCTCTTTTGTAACCAGTGAATGAGCACACCGCCTTCCAACGGCCAAACCTGAATAACCGTTGCCAGCTTTTCCAGCGCTTTATACCAAACCGATTTCTGAGCTGATGCTGCCAGCTTACCTGTAGAAATCAACAGAATCGTATCAACCGGAGGATTAGCACAATAATCCTGTAGCGCCTTTGAACCTTCGCGTCCTGGTTTTCCAGATGGCATTCTGAGATCAATTAACCGCTGTTCTGAAAACAGCGAAAGCGAATCTGCTGCTTGACGAAAACTATCCCAATCAAACCCCGAATCAACCTGAAATAGCTCTCGCTCAAGGTAGCCAGCATTTTTTGCCGCTGCCCGCACCTGGTCTGCCGCCTCACCAATCTGTAGAGGCTCATCGCCACTCAATAGATAAATAGCGGATAGCTTATTCTTTAGTGACCCTGCTAGTTGTTCGGGACGAAGCCGCAATTCAATAACCTCCTAGTCCGTAAGAACTGCCCGAACACGGCGCAGAAGCAGGTTGGCCATTCGGCTTTCCATCTCCTTATAGATCAATGCCTGTTCGTTGGATTTACCAATTACATCGGTTTGGTCATTGTAGTAGTCACGTACCATCTCCAGCTTCTGATCGGCCAGCAGGACATTACCCTCGCTATCAAGTACATCAAAATGAACGAGATAGGTCAGCTCTAGCTGGATTGATTTACCACCACGACTCAAGGAAAGTGTTCGGGTATCCCGGCTCTCACTGAGAATACGGATAATAACGTCCGCTTTAGCTTTCTCCACAGCAACAGCCGCCGTCGAGTAACCCAATTGCTCGGTTAGTTCTCGTTTCAAAAGCCCCAACCCACCTTTCTCTTCGACATAGACCGAACGATACTCCAATGGGAGCTCAACCGGGCCTCTCAGGTGAAAGCCACAGGCCGTCAATAATAGTGACAAAACAATAAGATTAAACCCGAGCAGGAAGTGCTTTTTTTTCTGCATCAATGTGACCCAATAATTTTAGATAACGATATTAACTAACTTACGTGGTACAACAATCACCTTCTTCACTGGCTTGTCCATGAGGAACTTCTGCACCGATTCTTCAGCCAAAGCAGCCTGCTCAATCTCGTCTTTCGAGCTATCGACCGCAACGGTTATCTTGCCACGCAATTTACCGTTAACCTGCACAACCATCTGCAACTCATCTTCCACCAGAGCAGATGCGTCAACCTGTGGCCACTCGGCATCAATGACTAACTGATCATGCCCGAACAATTCCCACAATGCATGAGATGCATGGGGAATAATGGGTGACAGCATTAAAGTGGCCGCCTCGAGCGCCTCACGGCGTACAGCACGCCCCTGATCACTATCATCATTAAATTTTGCCAGGCTATTCAGTAGCTCCATATTAGCGGCAATGACGGTGTTAAAAACGTAACGCCGCCCCATATCGTCACCGGCTTTGCGAATCGTCTCATGCAGCTGTTTACGAATTGCTTTCTGGCTTTTCGTTAAACTGGCTTTATCCAGCGCCACAACCGCACCCTCACTATTCAGGCAGGCAGCGACCTGTTTCCAGAGCCGCTTCATAAAGCGATAAGCACCTTCTACACCGCTATCCGACCATTCTAACGACTGCTCTGGAGGGGCTGCAAACATCATAAAGAGACGAACCGTATCGGCACCATAGCGTTCAATAAGTGCTTCAGGATCGACCGTATTGCCTTTTGATTTGGACATTTTAGCGCCATCTTTCAGCACCATGCCTTGAGTTAAAAGGTTCTTAAACGGCTCATCACTGGTTAACAACCCCTCATCGCGCAACAACTTATTAAAAAACCGTGCATAGAGAAGATGCAAGATCGCATGTTCAATACCGCCAATATAGTGATCAACCGGCAACCAGTGGCTTGCACGACCATCTAGCATCGCTTCATGATTATCAGCGCTCGCATAACGGGCAAAATACCATGATGATTCCATAAAGGTATCGAATGTATCGGTCTCACGCCGCGCCGCTTTGCCGCACTCTGGACACTCGGTCTGGATAAAAGAGTCCAGTTTTGCCAAAGGTGAACCACTGCCATCCAATGTCACCTCTTTCGGTAGCACAACCGGAAGCTGCTCATCAGGAACCGGCACCGCACCACAATCATCACAATAGACAACCGGAATCGGCGTTCCCCAGTAACGCTGGCGAGAAACACCCCAGTCACGCAGGCGATAATTGACTTTGCGCTCACCTTGCCCTTTTTCTGCCAGTTTCTCTGCAATAGCGCCAAATGCCTGCTCTGAACTCAGCCCATCAAATTCACCCGAATTAACCAGCACACCCTTTTCTGTAAAGGCGACCTTCTCTAAGTTGATCTCTTCATTTTTTACGGGCGCAATGACCTGATTAATCGGCAGGTCATATTTCAACGCAAACTCGTAATCACGCTGATCATGTGCCGGAACAGACATCACCGCACCGGTTCCGTAGCCCATCAGTACGAAGTTGGCGATCCAAACAGGAACTTCTTCACCACTCAATGGATGGATTACTTTCAAGCCAGAATCGACACCGCGCTTTTCCATCGTCTCCATAGCTGCTTCCGACGATTGCATGGTTTTGCATTCATCCAGAAAAGATTGCAGTTCACTATTTTGAGCGACCGCTTTTAGTGCTAGCGGGTGTTCCGCCGCAACCGCCACATAAGTGACGCCCATCAAGGTATCAGGACGGGTGGTGTAAACGGCTAAAGGATCTTCACCATCGGCCAGCTGAAATTCCAGCTCCACTCCTTCTGAACGACCAATCCAGTTAGCCTGCATAGTTTTGACCTGTTCAGGCCAACCCTCCAGCTGATCAAGAGATTCCAGCAGTTCATCCGCATATTCGGTGATCTTCATAAACCACTGCGAAAGCTCCTTGCGCTCCACTTTGGTATCACAACGCCAGCAACAGCCATCGATCACCTGCTCATTGGCTAACACCGTCATATCATGTGGGCACCAATTAACCGGTGCG
>QNFJ01000020.1 GCA_003646305.1 Gammaproteobacteria bacterium
GGAAGTTAATGGAAGCATTTAAAACTCTCATTGGGACGTCGGCCCAAATACAATCACTTGTACGCTGCGCCCGTATGGATGCAGGAACGACGGCGGCTGTCTTAATCAACGGCGAAACTGGCACGGGAAAAGAACTTCTCGCTAATGCCATTCAGGCCTCCAGCCCTCGCTCGTGCAAGCCATACCTAGTCATCAACTGCGCCGCATTGCCTGAAGGAATTGCAGAGTCTGAGCTTTTTGGCCATCGTAAAGGTGCGTTTTCAGGTGCAGATAGCAACCACAAAGGACGGCTAACCGCAGCCCACGGCGGCACCGTCTTTCTTGATGAAATTGACTCATTGCCCTTAGCCATTCAGGCAAAACTGCTTCGTTTTCTGGAAACAGGTGAATGTCAGCCCGTTGGTGAAACAGTTAATCATAAAGTTGACGTCAGGATTATTGCCGCAACCAATAGTGATTTGCATGAAAAAGTGGCCAACGGGCAATTTAGAAAGGATCTTTATTTCCGTCTCAATGTTGTTCCCTTAGAACTCCCTTCTCTAAGCGACCGGGGCAGTGATGCAAAAATGCTTGCACTGCACTTCTCCAATATGATCGCTAAAGGCCATGGTCTTATTGCCCTCAGCTTTAGCAAAACGGCTCTACAAGCTCTGGAAGCTTATCACTGGCCAGGTAATGTTAGAGAGCTTCGTAACCTTTGCGAGCGACTATCGATCCTGATGCCTGGACGCGTAATTGAACCCGAAAATTTACCTCTTGAACTAAAGCGCAATCAACCCCTCCAGGAAGGGTGCATTCACCTACCTGCCTGCGGTATCAAACTTGAAAATGTTGAAATTGATCTGATCCACCAGGCGCTTGAACGAACTCATGGCAATAAAAGCAAATCAGCACGGCTGCTAGGCATTAGCAGAGACACCCTCCTTTATAGAATGCGTAAATACGCAATGCGGTAAACGCAACCAACCTTATAAAAGCTAAAAAGCACCGAAATTCGGTGCTTTTTAGCTTTTATTGCGGCCCCAATAAGGTGACTCAATTTTAGCACCTTCTCAAATAAGGTCAGGTAGAGAATTCATTGATGACTATACTTTGTCAAATATGACGTTAACCCCTTTTAAAATTTTCCGTATTTTATTACTGCTCACCATTTTGGCTGCCACTGCCTTTTATACCAAAGCGCAACGGCTCTCCTCAACTGGCTGGCTAGAACCATTGAATGTTGTTATTTACCCAATCAACGCGGACGGAAAGCGCTCAACAAGCCAGTACATTGACCAACTAAAAGAGAGCCACTTTCAGGCGATAGATCGCTTCACCGCCAAACAAAGTAAAAAATACGATATTCTCACAAAAAAACCGACCATTACTCGCCTCGGGAAAAGCGTTACGACATTGCCTCCGGTTGCGCCCGCACCAGGTGATTCAACAATCTCGAATATTTTCTGGAGCATGAAGTTTCGTTTTTGGGCCTGGCAAGAGACGCCCGATGAGCTGTCCAATCAACACCGCGCCAGAATGTTTGTTCTTTATCATAGCCCTACTGGCAATGGGCAACCTCTTGACCACTCATACGGGCTTAACAAAGGGCTTTTAGGGCTTGTTAACGCCTATGCCTCAAATAAACAGTCTGCGCAAAACAACATCGTCATCACTCACGAGCTTTTGCACACTGTTGGTGCTACAGATAAATATGGACCAGATGGCCATCCACTTTTCCCTGATGGTTACGCCTCATCATCGGGTCAACAATATCCTCAGCGCCATGCGGAAATTATGGCTGGAAGCATCCCTCTTTCAGAGGGTCGGTCACGTATGGCTGACAGCCTCAGGCAATGTGTTGTCGGCAAGAAAACAGCCGAGGAAATAAAATGGCTCTCCAACATTTAAACTGTAACGTTTATCGCTTAAAATCAGCACCATTAACTTTGAATTAAAATAGCAAAAAGGAATCGCACAATGGCAGTTATATCACTACGTCAACTCCTCGATCACGCCGCAGAACATGGATATGGCGTTCCGGCATTTAATGTGAACAATCTCGAGCAGATACAAGCCATCATGGAAGCGGCAGACGAGACAAACAGTCCCGTTATTGTCCAGGCCTCTGCCGGGGCTAGGAAGTATGCAGGTGCGCCATTTTTGCGTCACCTGATGGAAGCCGCCGTCGAGCTTTACCCGCATATCCCGCTGGTTATCCACCAGGATCACGGCACGAGTCCTGCGATCTGCCAACGCTCTATTCAGCTCGGCTTCACCTCTGTGATGATGGATGGTTCATTAGGTGAGGATGGAAAGACCCCTACTAGCTACGAATATAACGTTGATGTAACCCGTAAAACGGTCGAAATGGCTCATGCGTGCGGTGTCTCGGTTGAAGGCGAGCTCGGCTGCCTGGGCTCTCTGGAAACAGGGCAGGCTGGCGAAGAAGATGGCATCGGTGCCGAAGGCATACTCACCCAGGAGCAAATGTTAACCGACCCAGAAGAGGCCGCTGATTTTGTTGCTAAAACAGGTGTTGATGCGCTTGCAATTGCCATCGGTACCAGCCACGGCGCTTACAAATTTACTCGCCCACCAACCGGCGATGTTTTGGCTATTAGCCGTATCAGTGAGATTCACAAACGCATCCCTAACACTCACCTTGTGATGCACGGCTCGTCATCCGTTCCTCAGGATTGGCTTAAAATCATTAATGAGCATGGCGGGGATCTGGGTGAAACGTATGGTGTTCCAGTTGAAGAGATCCAGGTGGGCATCAAGAATGGTGTTCGCAAAATCAATATCGACACCGACCTTAGAATGGCGAGTACAGGAGCTATTCGCAAATTCCTGATCGAAAACCCAAAAGAATTTGACCCTCGTAAATATCTGGCTGTTGCGCGTGATGCGATGAAAGGAATCTGTCTTGAACGCTTTGAGGCTTTCGGCACTTCGGGTAATGCTTCAAAAATAACCCCTCTTTCTCTGGAAAATATATTCCAGCAATATGAAAGCGGAAAACTGTAAACATAAATTAAAAATTGGCGTCAGTGGCTGCCTGCTTGGCCACCTGGTTCGTTATGATGGCAGGGGAAAGTTACACCCTGCCATCAGCCAGCTTTCCTCCGAATTTGAACTCATTCCTCTCTGCCCTGAAGTGGGTGCAGGCATGGCTGTTCCCCGCCCTTCCGTGCAGCTAGTCGAACTAGAAGGCAGCCTGTTTGCACTAGGCGTTGAGAACCGAGAACTTGATGTGACCAGACAGCTTGAGAGCTATCTGCAGTCGCAGATCAACATTATAAAAACGCTTTCCGGGCTGATCCTGAAAGCAAGGTCACCGAGTTGCGGGACGGGCTCAACACCGTTATTCGATAATAATGGCGAAGAAATTGGTCATGGCTCCGGCCTGTTCTCCCGAGATATACAGAAACAGTTCCCCGCTCTACCGATAATTGATGAAGAGACTTTTGATGACCCCTTACTTAGCGATCGTTTCTTACATCACGTTAAGCGCTATCAAACTCAGGATTAAGAAGAGACCAGCTCTCTGAGATAACGAAACAGGATCCGTGCTGTTTTTGGCGGCTTCTGCAATTTAGCCTCCTGCTGAGCAGAGCGAATCATCTGTCTTAGCGACTGTCTATCTGCACCAGAAAACTGCTTCAAAAAGTCACTCAATGCCGCATCACCCTCTTCCAAAAATCGGTCACGCCACTGCTCTGCCTGATGAAGCTCTCTAACCGCCTCTGCACTGGCATTATTTGCACGGTCGAGATAGTCGATCATTGGCTGGCAATCCATCGATCTAAGTAGCTTACCGATATACTTTATCTGGCGCTTATGGGCCCCTTTTTTCGACTGCTTTGCCAACAACAAGGCCGACTGTAACTCCCCGGAAAAACCTGCAGATTCGATTTTCTCGACCGATAAATCGGCTAAATCTCTACCCAATTTCTGCAGTTCAACACTTTCTCTTTTCAGCTGGCTTTTGCTAACCCAGTCATCGTCGACCAACTCAGCATCTTCATATTGATTACTCATTAATCCTGCCTGTCTTTTAAACCATCATGATAAGAAAGAGCACAAATAACACCACAGCGGCCATTGGTAACAGGAAACCTCGCCAATCCTTTTCAGCCTGTTGACTTTGTGCCAACGTAGCCTTGATGCCTGGCCCAAACCAGAAGAGAACAAGCACCGCCATTGCACTGATTAAAACCAATTCCCAGGTTGATAACCCATTCATGTTGAACCTTTCTTCCTGCCATAAAACAAAAAACCAGTAGAAATATTCTACTGGTTTTTTGTTTTATTACTACCCTGGGAGACTTAAAGCCTCCTAGGGTAACAAGTCTATATTTTAGCCTTTAGAACCGAGACGCAAACCACCATTAATATGATAGACCTCTGCATTCATCGCTTCATTCTTGTAGATATCGCCTGCTAATTGAGCAATTTCTTCAGGCTCGATCAGACGACCCATTGGGACAGTTGAAAGTACTTTATCAAGTGCCGCCTGGTTCATGTTTTTAACCATATCGGTTCCTACATAACCCGGTGCAACCGCTACACAGCGAATCTTGTCAGAAATACCACGACGGAAGAATTCAGCCGTGATGACATTAGGCATAACAGACATCGCCGCTTTTGTTGATGAGTAGTTGATCTGTCCAGCAGTTCCCAAAGAACCAACAGATGAAACCAGGCAAATAAGACCTGTGCAGTTATTGTTAATCATGCGCTCAGAGCACTCACGTACTGTAAGGAAAACACCTGTCAAATTAACATCGATAACCTTTTGAAAGTTACCTAAAGACATTTTCTTTGTCACTTTCCCAGTTTCTCTATCAGGGGAGACCATCATGCCGTCAGCAATAATACCCGCGAAAGGTGCCACAAGATTGATGCTGCCAAATTTCTCAATTGCTGTATCTGCAAGTTTCGCACAATCATCTTCGTTCGTAACATTACAGACAACAATTGCAACTTCACCACCAACTGCACGAAGTTCCGCTGCCGCTTTTTCAAGTGGCTCCTGAGCCATATCGCCCAGAACAACCTTTCCGCCATTACTAACCCAATGTTTAGCCAACGCAAAACCGATGCCGCCTGCACCACCTGTAATTACCGCAACTGAATCTTTGATTTCTAGCATTTCAAAAACCTCTGTATGATTAAATAAAAAATCATCCACCTATCGTGAAACTAGGTGGGTAGCCAAATATTACGTTCAGTGTCAGTTTTTCCTGTTAGCTGAAAGAGGTAAAAAATGGCTTTTGTGCGTTGCAATATACGCGAAATATTATTGCAATGCAATAATTCTTACCTTAACAGCCAGGCAAATTCTGACTAAATCATGCTCCGTCAAAAACAAGATAGCAGCACCAGCATTGGCAAAGGCATGATTTATGGCGCATGGATAATCGCCCTATTAATGCTGACCTGGCTTTTTGATAACTATCTGGGGAAACAACATAATCCAAATCAGATGGTCAGCAGCGAAATCGATGGGAATGGCATACGCGAAGTGACGCTCAAGCAAAACCGCCAGGGCCACTACATTGCAAGCGGCTTTATCAACGAGCAAAAAGTCACTTTTTTAGTCGATACTGGCGCAACCACAGTAAGTATTCCCGGAAACCTAGCGAACAAACTCAACCTGCCTTTCGGATTAGCCCAGAGAGTCAGAACAGCCAATGGAGATACGATCGCCTACAGCACTACGCTCAATAGCATCCGGCTGGGAAATATCAAACTATATAAACTAAAGGCGACCATTGCGCCTAAAATGGCTGGAGATGGCGTGCTGCTGGGAATGAACTTTATGAGGCAACTGGAAATGATTCAGCGTGATAATCAGCTCACACTCAGGCAACACTAAAATGAAGCTGTTATTTAAAACGACCTTTTTATTATTACTTTTTGCCGCACCAAAGCTCACATGGGCAACAAGCTACCCTCTGCCCCCCATAGACAACCAGCTAATTGGTCAAGTTCAAAAAACGCTGGCACGGCAAGAAGACACGCTTCTTGATATTGCTCGCCATTACGATATTGGACAAAAGGAAATCTTACTGGCAAACCCAGCCGTTGATCGCTGGATTCCTGGAGGTGGTACGGAGGTTACGATCCCTTCACGATTTATCCTTCCTGATGCGCCAAAAAAAGGGATTGTCCTTAATGTTCCAGAAATGCGCCTCTACCACTTTCGAAAAGAAAATGGCAGCAACCCAAAAACTGTTACGACTCACCCTGTCAGCATCGGACGAATGGACTGGACAACACCTCTCGGTCAAACCCGAATCACTCAAAAAACAGAGAACCCAGTTTGGCGCCCCCCAGAGTCAATCAAAAAAGAGCATGCTGAAGAGGGAGAAATTCTTCCCGACATCGTTCCAGCCGGCCCAGACAATCCTCTCGGGCTATTTGCACTTAGACTGGGAATCCCTGGCTATCTTATCCATAGCACCAACAAACCATTTGGCGTGGGGATGCGCGTCAGCCACGGCTGTGTGCGCATGTATCCAGAGGATATTGAGAGGCTATTCCCAAATGTAAAAGTTGGCACCCCTGTTCTTATTACCAACCAGCCGATAAAGGTAGGGTGGTTTACTGGCGAACTCTATATAGAAGTTCATCCCGCGCTGGACGAAGAATCGACGCCATACGAAGAGCGCCTGTCTAAAGCACTCGATTTAATTGAGAAGGCAAACGATTCACAACTTCCTGTTCTGAACGGGCTTGCATTAAGAAAGGCTCTTCATGAACAAAATGGCATTCCCATCATGATCACAAAATAAAGCCCCCACAACCGGGAGATTGCGGGGGCTTTATTTTTTAAGCTAGCTCAGCTGTTAGCTCTTATTTTGACATTGATTTCTTAAACATACGGTCCAGTTTGGCACTGGTCTCATTTGCTGTCGCTTCAGCAGAAGCTGCAGCGCGCTCCGCATTAGCAGCTGAAACGGCTGCCTGCTCAGCTGTAGATGTCGCCCCAGATGTCTCTGCTTTCAATGCGTCAATCTGAGATTGCAAACCTGAAATATCGCCTGTACTCGCACAACCAACCGCTAATCCACCGCATAATGCCAAAATAGATAATTTAGCTGCTTTCTTAATCATAATCCCACCTTCCATTTAGTTTTCCAGAAAAATATCAAGTTACTTCAAACCACATACAACGCTGATTAGTTTGCTCTTATTAGCGATCATTTTCCAGCTTGATCACATCAAGGAGCATGCCAAAATATTGGTCAAATCACAACAACGCGCATTCCTTTAATAATCCAGTGATTCAAGCTGTCAATCTGCTCATTTGTTAACGCAATGCACCCTTTTGTCCAGTTCATTTTGTGGTGAATTTCAGGATCTGCATCACCAAGACCATGAATCCCGAACTGACCACCCAGCGCGCTATTTTGCGGGGGTATTTTATTCATTTTCACTGCAGCTCTTATCTCCGCGTACATTTCACGGTCTATTGTGCCATTTGCAAGCCCCTCCCTTGCTATTGCAAGAGAAGGATACGTGAAACCAAAAAACAGCCGGTAATGGCTATTTCGGTTGATCCAGCCAATTCTAAATTCGCCCAATGGCGTTTTCTCATCGCCACTTTTTTTATCTATCCCTGCCCCGTTTCGACCGATCGATATATTCCTGAAAACTGCTTCAACCCGCTCACCACTCATCACTTTCAGAAGTAATTTATCAGTATCGATTAGCAACCAGCGTGAGCCACTCTCTCTTGCCGATACAGCCGCTGTAATCAACAATAAACTGATCATTACAAGCCAGACCTTCTTTAAATTAAACTGTTCCACGATAGAATGAGGCTTTTAATAGTGCGGTGGCGGCGGCTCTTCAGGCTCAACACCATCGAATAGTGACTGGCTTGAGTGACCTTTCCCCGCTAACTTCACGTACGCCTGTTCAAGTTCATCAATCTTTTTTTGCTGCTCAATAATGACTTCATTTAAAACGGCGATAGTCTCATCCTGAAATGAAATTCTCATCTCAATTTCAGTAATGCGATCTTTCATATTCAACTCTCTCAACTAAAAACATAAACAATAAAAGCATATCGAGCCAATTTGCCCAACGCAATCATCAACAAAGAAATAATAAATGGTAACTTCAACCAGCCTGCCGCAAAGCAGAAGGCGTCCCCTATAACGGGTAGCCATGAAAAAACCAGAATAGCGGGACCCCACCTCCTGACAAGCGACAGTGCACGCTCATTTTTACCGGAAATAATTTTTTCTATTGAATAACCTCGAGCTGTTAAGGAACCCAGATACCAGGTTGTAAGTGCTCCAAGCGTATTTCCCACTGTCGCTGCAGATAAAAGGCTTACCGAGGAGAACGTATCCTCCATCAGCAAATAGATAAGCGCCGCCTCAGAACCACCTGGGGCGATGGTTGAGGAGATGAATGCACTTACAAACAGGCCGATAAGGCCATACTCTATTATAAAATCTTCCACTCTTTCTCAAATAAAAAACCCTCTTCCACTAACAGCAGAAGAGGGTTTAACTTATAAAAATACGGCTACTTCTTCGCTGGCTTCATCTGCTCGTATGAGTCTGGATAAATTGAGCCGGAAATCCCCGGGATACTCGGTAAATCACCGCTCCCCCCATTGACCTTAAACTGCCCTTTCATCCCCTTCTGCATATGTTGTGAAATATCGCAGTGTACAAGCATTGTTTTAGCATCACTCGCAACAATAAAAGTTCCGGTTCTTTCACCGGGGCCATTGACCTCTAAATGAAACATGCCTTCAGGATAAATATATTTTGGTAGGCCATGCATCATCCATTGATGACGAACACTATCCTCATTAATGAATCGAACCGTTACGCGACTACAGGGTTTAACGTTCCATTCATTACTATCAAAACCAAAAATAGTGCCATTGTGTGTCGCATGCGCTGTGCCCGCTTTAACAGTAAAACTGACATCTTCTGAGATCTTCTTGCAGTCACGTGGCAGCCTGTCACTATTGGCATTCATCACCATGCCCTTCTCATCCATATCCATACCACCCATTCCCATGTCGGCACCACAGCTCCCTTCACCCATCTTCATTCCAGCGCCGCATTTGCCCTCAGCCATTTTAGCGGTCTCACCCGTCATCCCTTTTTCTGCCGATACAGCTGTACCGACAGATTCTGCTTTGCCCATGCTGCCGCACTTACCTTCACCACACTTACCCTCTGGCATCTTACCTGTCTCGGCCTCTGCAAGCATATAGCCCGAAGTTAAATCCTCGGCAGAAAATAACTCATCAGAACAGTGCCCCGCTACCGGCAATAAAATAGATGCTGTTGCTACAGCCGAGCCTATTAACTTTTTTGATGGTTTCTTAATCTTTTTCATTACAATCTCCTAATTTAGAATAATGGACGCCAACCTTTATCAGTCTCGGTCAACTATTCCAAACTTATCGGCATTTTCTAATGTCCCCCAAACTGGGTAACTTCTATCGTAATACTCATCAGTAAAGAACTTAGTCAAATCGGTACCATTCACTCTTGGTAGGCCGTTTTCTGTTAAGAAACTTTCATATGCAATGATACTGACATTACCACCTGGCATTGCGCTGTCCGTGGTAATTCCATACTCATTATGGTCATGAAACAACCAAACACCTTCGCCATAGCTACGCACACCATCATTGTGGGTATCCAGTTCAAGGTCATCGCGTTGAGCTCCTTCAAGGTTATAAATATCACGTCTGATCTGGGCGACAGGATTATGCTCCACACCATCATAATGTGTTATTTTTGCCTTGTGCCCATGCGTATGAATCGCCACCGTATCTTCTCCACCATTAAACATTCTAAGTTTAATCTTCTCGTCTGGAGCGACAATAATTAACGACTCTGCAAGCGTGTAAGGAAATGATTTCCCATTTAGTGTGAAGTACTCAGGTTTTCTGTCAGACAGCCTATAGTGCTGATTCATTGCTTCTGCAATCAATCGTGGGTCATTATATTGCTGAATAATATTATGTAGCTCTTTATCAGAACCAATGTATTGAAGATCATACTCACGATCATAATCTTCTTTAACCGCAACAGAAGAATGACGAACATGACCATCACCGACATTGAATGTTTGCACCCAGTTATTGGGTCTATTCTCTTCAATGATCAACATCCCAATCAACCCCATAAGAATATGTGACCCCGTCTGAACATGGCAGTGATAAACCATTGTTCCTGTATTTCTAGGCTGAAACTTATAGGTATAACTCTGCCCAGGCAGCACCATAGCCCCTTCTGGAGTTGGGAAAGTTTGTGGAACACCATCATTCCCTTTTCCATCTTCCTGCATATAAGGATGATCAACACCATGTAGATGAATTGTGTGCGGGAAGTAATGCGTATTTTCTAGTACCAGCTCGATCTTATCTCCCTGTTCAACCCTAATGGCAGGAGACGGCATCCGTATATACGGGTTCGCGTATGTTGTTTCATTACTCGCAACAACCATTCCACGCGTTTTAGGTGCAAAGACCCAAAAGCCTGGCCGCACACCCGGCGCAATATCATAGGTGGGGAATGGTATGTCTAAATCTGGGTCACGACCATTTATCTCAGCAACTTCAAGACGGATTCTAATAACATCTGGATCACCGTCACCATCTAGGTCATCTGTTTTTGTAACCGTATCTGGTGATAATTGTGTCTCCATCAATGTCGCCATTGAGACATTATTCGTTCCCTTGACAAAAGTGGCGATATCAAAAGGGTTATCAGGACTACATAGTTTAGATGCTGAAATCTTAACACCCTCTATGACCTGCTCTTCACGCCATTTTGGATCTATCGATTCTGGACAGACTTCTGACATCCTAACCTTGCCCATCTCTACTTTTTGGGTAGGAGGTGGCTCCTTATAGGCAGGAATAGATATTGTTTTTCCGCTGTCTGTTTTTAGAGAAGAGCCACTCTCACAAGCAGTCAGCAGTCCCATAGCAATCACAACAGCTGTTGCTAATACATTTTGTCTTATCATATGATCTTACCTCCAAATTCATTCATCCGCATTATCCGGTCTAAACAGCCGACTTAGCGAACCACCTGTGTACAACTTATTAAGGCGCAAATGCGCTCTAACCTGCTATGGCTGAATTTCCTCCGGGGAGGTTTATTAAACTATCCGAAATTATACGTATCTGGCTTTATTTTATATATCCTGCCAAATCTAAATATAATTACGCCATTCTCTTATAAGCCACTGCACCACCGACTGCCACCACCACTACGAGAAGGAGCCAGAGAGGGAAACCACCGCCCATGCCAACCGCAAATGGGAAACGCGATACAATTACCTCGTCCCCATCTTTAATGCTCACAATCCCCACGAACTTACCCTCTTTAGGGAAATTATGTTCGAAGGTAATATTACCCGTGGGGTAAAGCTTAAATGGCATATGCAAAATTGTGTTGGCCTCTGTCGGCTCTGCCTCAGCATCACCTTCGATGACCCTAACTTCTGTTGGCATATCTTTTAGCTTTCTATCCATCACATCCATCGCCACGATAGTTAAGCCAGTTGCAGGGATATCTTCACAAAATTCCTTTGTTGCCGAGCTGTCAGGTTGGTAGCCGGTAAAGTGCATTTTGTATGCGCCAATCGACAAAAGGCATAAATCCTTATCCGCTGACAAGCCACCATGAGCAGTCGCTGTAGTCGAAAAAAAGAACAGGCTGAACAGTACAGCTGCCATCATTTTATTGAGCATAAAACCTCCAAATTAGAATATAGTTATATTTTACTTCTTTCGGGCAAAAAAAAACCCCACCCGATTACTATAGCAATCGAGCAGGGTACTATCTAGCTAATTATTCTTACTGGAATGTAGGAATAATTGGACCAGAAATTTCTTCCATATAGGTTTTACCATCAGCACCATGGAAGTATAAAACACCTCCAAAAGCACTATCTGGATCACCAATAAGACTTGAAAGTCTTTCTGTTTCCCACAAAGCGTCACTCGCTTCAATTTCTAAACGGGCAGTTTCGCCAGGATAGATAGTAGGCTCACCTTGAACATGCAAACCACCTTTAGCCCAAAGCTCAGCACTGTCAGTTTTAGCCAGCGTAGGGATCAAGCTATTTGTAAAACGAACGTTAGCTGAGTTGAACTCCGCAAGCTTAATCGGTGTCGCAGAACCATTGGTCACATCCAATGTCATTGTCATAGAGCGACCCGGAATTCTGTAGTTAGCTTTAAGAATCTTAGCTTTAACTGCAGAGTTCTGCGGCGTCACAGGCAATGCTTCAACAGGAATAATCGCACTCTGCAGAGGAATCTGAATTGGATAAGCTTCCTTAGCTGAGTTCGAGCTCATCGTAACGAGAACCATCGTACCAATGAACATCGCGATAGCAACTTTCTTATCCGTTCCTGTTATCAGAGCATCTTCCTCACCATTCTGCACCATCAAGAAGCGCGGAATGAAGACAGGACGACGAATCCACCACAACAACCAGAAAAGTGCAGGAATAGCCCAGATGATATGCCACTTAACAACGTTAGCAAAACCATAAGTATTCAGGTCGATCGTTTCACCAGTCAGTGTTGTCACTGGATAAGTGAAGTCTTCGTAGTTACCTTCAATCAGCGTCCATTGGCCCGGACCTACAAGACCACCTGCGCTTTGTACATTCAGCATAGGATGGATATGCGCTTCACCTGGCTTACGACCACGAACAATAATTTTATATTCGTAAGTTTTGCCTAACTCAAGCTTGAATGACTTCGCAGCGGGAACACCGTTCAACCAACTTTCAACTTTTGCAACAGCTGGACCAGGCTCGGCCACGTGAAGAAAAGCTACATCAGGCTTCATAATTACTTCAGGCCACGCTTCTGCCAAAAGGAATTTACCTGTCATCGTC
Source organism: Gammaproteobacteria bacterium (assembly GCA_003646305.1). Taxonomy (GTDB): domain Bacteria; phylum Pseudomonadota; class Gammaproteobacteria; order Methylococcales; family UBA2780; genus UBA2780. Next base: position 12,895 of record QNFJ01000020.1, read on the forward strand.
ATTTCTGAGTTAACAGCAACCCTGTTTGTTGAAAAGTTTGTGTCATACCAATGCACGGTACGCATACGCAGAAACGGTTCCTGCGAACGCTCCCCATGAGCACCCGCTTGGGGTGCATACAATGCCGTTAGTGAAGTGACCATAATAGCCACACCACCTAGCAATGAAATAATTTTATTTTTCATCTAATTTATTCCTCGGTAATCGTTATTAATTTACCTTGGTGCACCTTAATTAGGCACGAACCTTAGCTGATTTATCAAACATGCTCTTGATCCAAGTCTGTCTTGAACCAATCTCACCCAATTTCCACCATGCTGCATACATGATCATGCAGATAAAGGCCGCGAAGAAAGAGGCAATAAGCGCAGATTCACCACCAAATGTACGTAGTGTCCCCCGTTCGATCATTCTCAGATATTCCGGAGTAGCCGTCCTTACGAACGCGTAGCCAATCATGTCGGCAATTGACATTAACTGACCCATATGCTCCATAGGAACGTGGTAAGGCGCAAGAATAACGATGTTTTGCGCATAGAAGAGCAGTGCAAATAGCGGCGCACCTACAATCGCTGTTGCAAGCCAGTTTCTAGACAACATCAGGACCGTATCCAGAATCAATGCACTAGCGATCAGCATTGCAGGCCAAGTCAATGTTGCTGGAAAACCAGACCAAATGGTAAAACCCCAATAACGGTTCATCCACTCCCCAAACAACAATCCGACGATACAGAGCGTTGCGCCAATAGGCAGTCTAAAATAGACCCAGGTAACGTACTGAATCGCCGCAGGGAAACAAATGGTCACAATGGGTGTAATCGTGATCCAAAACCTTCTATCTTTCCAGTCAACCCAGAAATCCCAATCGCCGGCTAAAAGCATCACGTGGATATGTACCGCACCCGTAATGGCCAAAAATAATATAGGTACAAGCAAAAAGTCAAATTTTCTTGACATACTCGCCATAACAGGCGAAAGGTCACCCGCTGATTTTGCACCTACAGATTGAGCTGTTGCACTCATAACTGCCTCCTAACAAATAATTTATATTTAATTTACGCCCTCTCAACCATCTGCGTTTGCAACTTGATTGGAGGGGTAACGAGTTTACAACCATTTCATCAATTATTGCAAGGTATCCGAGCGAATAAGCTGGCTTATTAGGATGATTTATTCTCATTTCCTCCCGCTTAACTCTCACATAAACAGCTTTTTGCAATTTACCTTTGACTCTGGGTTCAAAGATCCGTCTTAACTTACTCCACAGCTCTCTTAACCACACCTCTCTTTACCACCCTAATAACCGCTCTGATTAAGTGCTTTACCCTCTTACTGGCACAATAAAACTATCTTCAAATAGATCATCACTTTTTTTTACGCAAAAAAATGCCGGGAATAATCCCGGCATTTTTAAACTACTTATAGAAACTACTTACATATTTTATAGCTTGTTGTACTCTTCCACATAATCCATTGACTCATCTTTCAATGGAGCAACTTCTCCACCTCTGCCTTGAGATGACATCTTCATCAACAAAGCTAGACGAATAACAACCTGAACTGCCAAGCCGCCCAACATCAACACTGTCCACCCCATAACAACGAAGCCCCAATGTAGTGGTGCTGTGAAGTACTCTTCCATCAGCCAGAAAGCATGTCCCCATTCGTTGTAGCCAACATTTGGGAGAATCATGAAAGGACCAACAACTGCGAACAGGTATGGGAGCGAGAGTTTTGCTGCAAACTCAGGGAGTCTAGTTCTCGCATAGATGAAGCCACCCACACCAATCATGATGTAAACAGGCATTGTTCCGTAGAACAGTACGATGTGACTCGGTGTGAAGCTCGTATCACGAACAACAACCTGATGCCATGAAGCATCCTGCTCAGCAAAAAAGCTCGCTGCCCAGTACACAGCCATCGCATAAACAAAAATCCAGCCTACCAAAGTGAAGATACGCTTCAACTCTTCATCAACTGAAATATTGAATACGTTCAGATCACGTGTTTTCCACAGGTAAGACCAAATCAATACACAACCAAGCGCTTCAAGCGTTACTTCCCAATAGAAAAGTGTCATCCAGTACTCATCAAAAATTGGATCCGTTGAATCCAGACCCGCATACCATGCAGCCCACTGTTGATAGACACGTAGTGAGATTGCATAGATCAAATAGACAGCTGTCGCCATCCATGCATATTTTAAATTGCCGAAGACATTAATCGAGGGTTTTGCTCCCGATTTAGCCGCGACGTCATGTGTAGTTGTAGCCATAACGTTAACTCCTAAAATTATAAGCACATAGTGAGCAACATGCTCACCACCTTTGCCTCCACCATTTGAAAATCTGGTGGATATGGATCAAAACTATCACAAAGCACTCCCCGGCTCAAGCTTTCTTTGCCATTTCTACCCTACATTGACTCTGCCTTCGCCCAGCCTTTCCAAATCTCAAAATACTCTTTATTTTTATCTCAATCTTTAACCACATCAATAATCCATCTACTATTGGTATAAGCAACACCTTGTCCTCGTTAAAATACTTGATATGAGACTGCGCACCCTTTCTTACATTTTGAGCCTGACCATTCTTCTTTGCGGCTGCACAAAAGAGCCGGAGATGCCGCTACTCGAGCAGATTAAAAGCTCTGGCGAGCTACGCGTCATCACTCGTTATAGCCCAACAACTTATTTCGAAGGCCCCGAAGGTTACAGCGGAATTGAATACGACCTCATTCAGCTTTTTGCCGAACGAATGGGCGTCCGCGCCAGATTTATTCTTCCCGATAATTTCAATCAAATACTTTCATTAATCTCTGAAGGTGAAGCCGATATTGCCGCGGCAGGAATTACCGCTACAAAAAAGAGAAACCACTGGATGCGATTTGCACCTGCCTATCAAAAAATTACCGAACAGATTATTTATCGTAGTGGTACTTCTCGCCCCAGGAGTATTAATGATCTATCAAAGGGGATACTGGAGGTTTTTCGTGGCTCTAGCCATATTGAAACGCTATCCGCTCACAGGCAGAAGAACTTTGATCTACAGTGGCTCACCAGCGACACCCTGAGCTCCGATGAGCTTATTGAACTCGTTGATCTTCAGCTTATCGACTATACCGTCGCAGACTCCAATCAGGTCGCACTGTATCGGCAGTTCTTTCCAAAACTTCATGTTGCTTTTGATATTAGCGAACCTCGCGAGCTCGCCTGGGCATTAACTAAATCTGATGACACCAGCCTCTACGATGAAACCGTCAAATTCTTTATAGAAATTAAAAAAGACGGAACGCTTGAGCGACTGATTGAAAAAAACTTTGGTCATGCCAAAACTTTTAATTATGTTGGTAACTGCACCTTTCGTACCCATATAAAACAGCGCCTTCCAGCTCTACAGCCTTTTTTTGAGTCAGCTGCACAGCTATACAATCTGGACTGGAAACTGCTTGCTGCAATCGGCTATCAGGAGTCACACTGGAATCCCAAAGCAGTTTCGCCAACCGGCGTTCGAGGCATTATGATGCTGACTCAGAGTACCGCAAGGCAACTCAAAGTTAAAAATCGTCTTGACCCTCAAGAGAGTATATTTGGCGGTGCTCGCTACTTTGCACAACGGCTAAAAAAAATACCCGAACGCATTCCTGAGCCCGATCGCTCATGGATGGCTTTAACTGCTTACAACATTGGATTTGGCCACCTAGAAGACGCCAGAATCTTAACCGAGAAGCAGAGTGGAAACCCCGATAGCTGGCTCGATGTAGAACAACGACTACCACTGCTCAGCAAAAAAAAGTGGTACCAACAGACCCGGCATGGCTATGCCAGAGGACGCGAACCGGTAATTTACGTGGGAAATATCCGCCGTTATTATGATTTACTTACCTGGCTTACCAAAGAAAAAGACAGTACCGTAGATATCTTTGAACCCCTTCCTCTTGAGAAAGAAATTCCCGCCCTGTAGTGCC
>QNFJ01000021.1 GCA_003646305.1 Gammaproteobacteria bacterium
GGAAATCTTTTTCACCAAATAGCGCCAAATCAGGGCCAACCATATTAAAGAGCTTACAAACAATCGTTGCCACACCTCGAAAGTGGCCCGACCGATGCTCCCCACAGAGCATTTCAGAAACGCTTGGCACCTCGACAAACGTTGCCGATTCTCGATTACCCGGGTACATCTCCTCCACACAAGGTAAAAATAGCAAATCAACACCCGCATCATTAAGAGCCGTAGAATCGGTTTCTATGGTTCGAGGGTAAGAATCAAAATCCTCCCCTTCTCCAAACTGAGTCGGATTAACAAAAATTGACACCACAACTCGGCCAGCCACTTTCTTTGCTTCGTGGACGAGCTGAAGATGGCCTGCGTGCAAGTTCCCCATGGTCGGGACAAAAGCAACTCGCTCACCCTGAGAACGCCAGCTTCCAGCTTCCGAGCGCAACTGTGAAATTGTCGTAACAGTCCTCATCAAATATCACTCAAAACTATGTTCTTTTGCTGGAAAACTACCTGTCTGAACGGCTGCAACATAAGCTTCAACCGCTTTGCCCACATCATCCGCTTCAGACATAAAATTTCTGGAGAATTTGGGGCGAATGCCAAAACTGATATCTAGCATGTCATAGAGCACAAGAACCTGACCATCGCAGCCAACTCCAGCACCAATGCCAATAACAGGTATTACGAGCTGACTGGTAATCTCATTTGCCAACGAGGTTGGCACGCATTCCAGAACAAGCATACTTGCGCCCGCCGCTTCTAGTGCCTTAGCTTCTTCGATAATTCGATTTGCCGAAACCTCATCTCGCCCCTGAACACGATACCCCCCCAACTGGTTAACCGATTGAGGGATCAGGCCAAGGTGTCCACACACCGGAACCCCAAGGTCAACAAGATGACGCACCGTTTCAACCTGCTTAAGACCGCCTTCCAGCTTAACCATCTGCGCATATCCTTCCTGCATCAATCGAGCGGCATTCCTCGCGGCTTGATCAGGTGTCGCATAGCTCATAAAAGGTAAATCAGTCACCAGAAAGGCGCGTTGTTTACCACGTGCCACACAACGAGAGTGGTAGACCATTTCATCAACGGTTACCGGCAGCGTACTCTCCTGCCCTTGTATAACCATACCTAACGAATCACCCACTAGAATGACATCAACACCGGCTTCATCCAGAACACGACTAAAGCTGGCATCATAAGCGGTCAAGCAGGTGATTTTTCCACCATTTTGCTTTTTTGCAAGAAGCGATGTTACAGATAAAGGTTTACTTGTCATGAAAATACCTCGTTATTTCTCAAAAAGCCCTAAATAAATCAGTGGCACATCATAACGGAAAAGGCAGAATTCCTGAACTCTCAGGCCTAGAGGGAGCCTATTGGCCACTATCAAGGAAAGTTAGCTACCCAGCTTCAGCAGCCCATCGGGACTACATTTCCTAATTAAATCAGCAAGGGACCCAAGCCGAGGAATATCTATAGAGGGTGAAATTTCCTGCAGCGGATAAAGAACAAAAGGTCTGTCAGAAATACCGTAATGTGGCACAACAAGCCGGTCGTTTTCTATAATTTTCCCGCCGTACAACAAGATATCAAGGTCAAGCGATCTTGCACCCCATCGCGCATCTTGCCTTACTCTTCCTTGGTCTTTCTCAATGGCCTGTAGCCTATCCAGAAGAGCTAAAGGCTCAATTGTCACCGCAACTTCCATCACGGCATTAAAGTAATCGGGTTGATCCTGTGGACCCATTGGTCGGCTTTTATAGATCGACGAAAAAGCAATTCCCTCAACACCATCAAGTCGATTAATGGCCAACTTTGCTTTTTTTATCTGTTTAACTGGCTGATTCAGGTTACTGCCCAAGCCAATAAATACCCGGCTCACGTCGTTTTAACTTTCCTTTTTCTGGGCTGCTTACGGCGGCCTTGCGTCATTTTCTTTTGTGTCGCCTCATCTGCAAACTGAAATTTTGTCCACCATTCGGCTACGGATGGCTCAATCTCTCCGCATTCAGTTCGGAGCAACAAAAAATCATATGCAGCACGGAAACGGGGATGTGACAAATGACGAAAAGGTCGCGCTCCCTGCTGAAACCTGAATCGTGTCTGCATTATCCAGACTTCACGCATCGGGATAGAGACCCTTTTAGGGATAGCCAATCGTTTAACCTGAAGGGATAAAAGCTCACTCGCCGCCTCCTGATAAGCAGGATAGTCGGGCAGCCCTGAAGCTGTTTTTTGTGCAATACGCTGCCTTAAAGGCTCCCAAAGCAATGCTGCCATCAAAAAATAGGGTGTTACCGGCTTCCCATCAGCAATACGTTTATCGGTATTTTCTAGTGCGCGTGCCAGAAAAACATGTGGAAACCCCTCTTCCTCTACAGCAAGACTTTTATCTGTTTCCGGGAATAACTGTTCAAACAGGCGATAGTGTCTAAGCTGCTCAAAAGCCTGTAAAGAGTAGCCTGATAGAAACAACTTGAGCAGTTCATCGTAAAGACGTGCAGAAGGGATATCCGCAAGCAGAGGTGATAGTTTTGGAATCAGTTCTGCGCTTTCATCCTCAATATCAAATCCGAGTTTGACTGCAAAACGGACAGCCCGCAACATCCGAACCGGATCCTCCCTATAGCGCTTATCCGGATCACCAATCATCCGCAAAAGACCGGCTTTGTGGTCTTCCATACCCTGCACATAATCAACAACCGAGAAATCTTTTACCGTGTAATAAAGTGCATTGACGGTAAAGTCACGCCGAATAACATCCTCTTCCAATGTGCCATACAGGTTATCACGAAGCAGTTGACCATCTTTAAGAACCCGCTCCCCATCGCTCGACTCACCCGAACTACGGAATGTTGCCACCTCAATCAATTCTCGTCCAAAGTAGACATGCGCCAGGCGAAAGCGGCGACCAATTAATCGACAATTGCGAAAAACAGCTTTAACCTGATCTGGCTCTGCGCTGGTTGCCACATCAAAATCTTTTGGCTCACGACCAAGTAGTAAATCCCGAACACAGCCTCCAACCAGATAAGCTTCATAACCGGCATCCTGAAGCTTATATAAAACTTTTAGGGCATTTTTGCTGATATGGGCTCGAGAAACTGAGTGCTCAGAACGGGTATAGATTTTCTTCTCTATACCCGTAGCTGGGGCTGATACCCTAGCGACCTGGGTAGGCTGCTCAGAGGTTTTAATTAGTTTTTTAATAAAGTTTAAAATAGCGGTCAATTTCCGAATAAAATCCATGCGTAGCAGTTCGCAGACCAGCACGTCTCAATTAATTAATCGGTATTCTATCAAAATAGGCCAAACTGTCACTCACCCTTTACATTTAATGCAAGATCGTACCTTTCGCAACTTCAAAATTCACCTATACCAAGAAACACAAAGATTTCAACGTGACTTAATCTATCTCATTAAATCTGCTTCCATATCAGCGACAACAGAAACTAAACTCCGTTGGCCGACACGGGCGAAGCCATCACTAGGGCGGTCAAAATCAATAATCGTCATCATTACCGAACTTATCACTAAAGTGAGTGCTGCAGTCCGCCAACGGCTCATTTTACCTGATAACCCTGCATTAAACCCCGTAACCGCTATTGTTGAACCGGCAATAAAAACCAGCATCCACAAAATAAATTCGGGCAATTTATTAAAAAGAGCAGCGATACGAATGGTATGTTGATCCAGAACATCATTTATCGCCGTGACCATAGAGACATCCATAGGGCCTAGATTTTTATCACCCAGCGCTTTCTCCATAGTGGGCCACAGTTCGCCCTGCGCATAGAGTGTGTTTTTTAAATATTCCGCACGCTCCTCATCGCTAAATACAACGCCACCCTCACGTAGTGGCATCAATCGACTGTATGCATACGCAAGTAATTTTTCCTTGATCTGCCTACCGCCCGGTTCTGCAATGAACCCGGCACGGAGAAAGGCCGTACCTAACGCATTGGATTCAGAGATAACAGCTTGTTTTCGTACTTCATATCGGTTAACGCCTGAAGCATAAGTAAATGCCAATATCAGACCCATTAATGCGAATAAAGAGGTCAGCGCCACCGCGCCACCACCAGAATTAGCATTTTTCCAAGCATCTCGCTGCTTTAATCCAATTCTATATCCTACTTCAAGCGCTATTAACAAAAACGTCAACACGATAACAAAGACTACTGTGAAGGGCATTTGATGAAAAAATGATAATTGCATGTCTAAATTGATACGTTCATTAATAGCGCGGGCGCGCACCTCACACACAGCCAGTGAATCTATTGCGAAAATTACCTGAGTTAAAACCTAATGTAAACCTATCTGTTCTAGTGCCAATATTGGCAAGCCTTCCTTAATTGGGGTTCGCTAAAACGCCTTCAAAGTTACTTCAGCTGTTTTTATCAAATTGATCACTCTGAAACCGATAGCCAGAACCCACGTTCTATCAAACAATAAAAAGGGTCCAAAAAAGGACCCTTTTTTATTGTTTGGCGGAGAGAGAGGGATGATGCCGGGCTTCCTGCCCTCTACCCCTTCGGGGTGCGCTAGCGCGCATTCAAAATTGTTCCCGACAATTTTGTCGAACCAGCCATTTTGATACCGAGGTTTCGAACCCACGTTCTATCAAACAATAAAAAGGGTCCAAAAAAGGACCCTTTTTTATTGTTTGGCGGAGAGAGAGGGATGATGTCGGGCTCCTGCCCTCTACCCCTTCGGGGTGCGCTAGCGCGCATTCAAAATTGTTCCTGACAATTTTGTCAAACCAGCCATTTTGATACCGAGGATTCGAACCCGCTTTCTATCAAACAATAAAAAAGGTCCAAAAAAGGACCCTTTTTTATTGTTTGGCGGAGAGAGAGGGATTCGAACCCTCGGTACCTTGCGGTACACACGCTTTCCAAGCGGGCTCATTCGGCCACTCTGACATCTCTCCAAAAACGTTTAACTAAGCGGCGAAAGGTTAAACCAAAACCCAATTCGTTGCAATTGGAATCACCTCTTACAGCGTATCTTTTAGTGCTTCCAGCTCATCCCAACGACTATAGTTTTTCTCTAGTTCACGGGTGATTTTGTCTAACCGGTTTAAGACGAGCTCTGTTTTCTCTTTGCCTTGTTGATAAAAAGTGGCTTCTGATATTTTCTTGTTCAGCTCAACCTGCTCTTCTTCTAGCTTTTCAATCTGGCTTGGGAGTTTATCGAGCTCTTTCTGTTCTTTATGCGCCAGTTTCTTTTTGCTAACCGATTTTGGCTTTTCTTTTTTTACAGATTTTTGCGCTTTAACTGATTCGACTTGGTTGCTGAGCTTATACTTTAGCCAATCACTGTATCCACCCACATATTCGTTCACCACCCCTTCGCTATCAAAAACTAAGGTGCTGGAGACAACGTTATCCATAAAGGCTCGATCATGGCTGACCAATAGTAGTGTGCCATCAAAACCGACCAGCAGCTCTTCTAGCAGCTCTAGCGTTTCAATATCAAGATCATTGGTTGGCTCATCCATTACCAGCAGGTTGACCGATTTACTAAAGAGTCTGGCCAATAGGATTCTAGCGCGCTCGCCCCCTGATAGACTTTTGATAGGCGATCGGGCTCTTGCTGGCGAGAAGAGAAAGTCAGCAAGATAGGAGATCACATGGCGCGTTACACCATTAATGGTGATTTGATCACTGCCTCCGCCAATCGCTTCAACAACGGTCTGCTCTAGATCTAGCTGCGCACGGAGCTGATCAAAGTAGGCAATTTCAAGTGTCGTACCAATTTTGACTTCACCTTCTTGTGGCTCAATTTTGCCCAGCAGAAGCTTTAGTAGCGTCGTCTTTCCTGAACCATTGGGGCCAATTAGGCCGATACGATCACCCCGAATAATCCGAGTTGAGAAGTTATTAACAATCGATTTCCCTGGGAAGCCATAGGTGATGCCTTTGGCTTCCATCACCAATTTACCTGACTTTTCGCCCGTTTCTAATCCAAACTTGGCATTAGATTGCTGTTCTCTGCGTTGACCGCGCTCTTTACGCATTTTTTCAAGTGCGCGAACACGCCCTTCATTACGGGTTCTCCGCGCTTTAATCCCTTGGCGAATCCAGACCTCTTCTTGCGCCAGTTTCTTATCAAATAGCGCATTTTGGCGTTCTTCTTCTTCTAGCGAGGCTGCTTTTCTTTTAAGAAAATCAGCATAGTTTCCCGGCCATGAGATTAGCTTGCCACGATCTAAATCAACAATACGGGTTGCTAGCTTTTGCAGAAAGGCACGATCATGCGTCACAAAAAGTACAGCGCCTTTAAAACCGATCAGGTGCTCTTCGAGCCAGAGGATTGATTCTAAATCAAGGTGGTTTGTCGGCTCATCTAGCAGCAAAACATCGGGTTCACAGACCAATGCACGTGCCAATGAAACGCGTCTTTGCCACCCTCCTGAAAGACCAGAAACCAGTTTGTCTGCCGGCAAGTCTAGCCGCGTTAGGATCTGTTCAACTTTCTGCTGAAGCGACCAACCATCGTGGGTATCAAGCAGATGCTGTAAACGGCCCAGTTCTGCCATCTGCTTATCGACATCCATATCTTGAGCCATCGCAACGTGATGGTAATCTGCAATCCAGCCTCCCACATCACCCAGGCCGGCAGCCACCGTGTCGTAGATACTTTCATCGCCTGAAAGCGAAGGGGACTGTTCGAGTGTGGCTAATTTTGCACCCGGTTTTAACCAGATCGTCCCCTCATCTGCTTTTATCTCGCCACTGATAATCTTCAGCAAAGTTGATTTACCTTCGCCATTACGCCCTAACAGGCCGACGCGTTCCCCCGCTTTAAGCTGAAACTCGGCCTTTTTCAATAAATGATGAACGCCAAAGGCAATTGATAAATCTGAAATACGAAGTAATGGCACGGGGTGACCTGTAGTAAAAAGTTATTAGGGCGCTTGTAACTGAACCTGATTGGCCGCAGGTTGGACTTTAGTCCGACATCAAGGCGCAATATCATGCGGTCATGTTGGACTAAAGTCCAACCTACCCGTCAAAATGAAACTAGTAAGCAGTTCCCAAGTGAAAGCGCAGCAAGTTTAACAGCGATGCGGCTGCGATATTCTGTTTTCTATCGAGGCTACCACCCACTTTTGTTATATGGTGCGTTTCTCCGTCGCAAGTTGATAGCGCTGTGACAAGCTCCATTGAGCGACGTTTCTCTTTAAGCAGGCTCGGATCAAAGCTCCAGAGCTGCACCAACCCATAATCGGCACCCGATTTTTGCCGAACCAATTTTGCCAGCGAAAGTGCTCTTTCTGTTTCACTGCACCCTTCCAATTCGAAATCTCTATTAAGCAGTTCGCTAGAAGGAATCACTCGGCTTTCCAGTAACCATGGACGGGTCACACACCAACTTGCTAGTAAGCCACTGCTGACCGTTTCAAGCAGTGCTACTTTATGACTCTTTTCAGTTAACAGCTCGCTGACCACCTCAACGATTCCTTTTGGGGGACCAAAGCCGTCACTCACCGAGATCAACTGATTTCCCAGTGCGCTGGCAATTGCGCTGCTTAGTACCTCTATCTCTTGCTGATCCTGTTCTGGTGGAAACCAGAGCTTTAGCTCCACTTCGGGTAACCCTGCCCGAAAACTCACCGTGACCATTTCCGGAAAAACAATCGACTCAATCCGCTCTTGAATAGCCGACTCCCCTAATCCAAACGTGCGGAAAGTGACTTTTTTTAATGGTGATAACGAGAAACTTTCCTGCAACTGCGGAAAGACGCCCGCCTGAAACATCTTCTTCATTTCAGAGGGGACACCCGGCAGGAAATAAAACTGGCAGCCATTGTGATTAACCGTAAACCCCGGCGCCGTCCCCCATTTGTTATCGATGCGTACGGCCCCGCTTGGGAAATAAGCCTGTTTACGATTAACAGCTGGCATTGGACGATTCCATAGTTTGAATATCGATTCAACCTGGTCCATCGCCTCTGCGTCAAATTCTAGTGGTGCGCCGAAAGCTTCAGCCACCGCTTCTGCGGTTAAATCATCCCCTGTTGGCCCCAACCCACCGGTACAGATGCAGCAGTCTGCCCGCTCTGAAATCTCGATCAGTAGCCCGACCAGCGCCTCTAAATGATCACCCACCGCCGTATGGCGTGTCAGCTCAAAACCGGCTGCAATCAGCTGTTGAGAAAGCCATGCAGCATTACTATCAACCGTCTGTCCGGTAACAATCTCCTCACCTTGAGAAAATATCTCACAACGTGGCGCCATTTTTAACAGCTCTCGACCGCGATGCGGTAACCACCGAACTTACGAATATTGAGCACGCCACAATCAAAAATCAGATATTGCCCTTTTATGCCCTGCAGCTTTCCACTAATTTCAGCCGTTTTATCAAAGTTTAATGAGCTGACTTTCTTCGGGTATTCCTGAACAGGAAATTCAATATTGACCACTTCAGCCCTCTTTAAAAATTCAATATCACCCTTTCCCTGCTCATTCGATAGCTCGGCAATCTCATCACCACATTCTGCCAGTAGTCGATCCCGTTCTGCCGCTAAATCTTTATTTTCCGCCATTCCCTTGAGCATTTTTCGCCAGTCAGTTTTATCCGCAATATGCTGTTTTAAGATCACCTCAAGCTGTCCAGACTGCAGGCGTGTTTTTACCCGAAAAATAGGCAGTGCCTGCGTCGCCCCCTGATCAATCCAGCGGGTCGGAATTTGCGTATAACGAGTGATTCCCACTTTCAATCCAGATGAGTTGGCCAGATAGACAAAGTGATCCTGCATGCAAAACTGCTCGCCCCACTCGGGCTCTCGACAGGTCCCGGCGGCATAGTGACATTGTTCTGGTTTCATGATGCAGAGATCACATTGTGCCAGTTTCTTAAAACAAGGATAACAATAGCCCTGTGCAAAACTTTTATTACTTTTTCGATTGCAGTGGAGGCAGTTTATTTCACCTAAATAGGTTAGCTTCAACTGGTTTCCAATCAGCCCATTCATCGGCAACAGCTGATCACCAACAGGCAGCTCGTAGCAGACTTTTTCAGCCAGACTAGAGACCATTTTTCTTATATTACCTTCCACTCTCAAAACTATCCCCTTAACGATTAACCCTGCTCGGGCTGAACTTCCTTAAATGTCCGCCGTCCCAAATAGCTGTATACAGTCGGAATAACAAACAGCGTTAATATCGTACCAAATAGCAATCCGCCAACGATCACCCAACCAATCTGCTGCCGCGACTCGGCACCTGCACCAGAAGCCAACGCGAGCGGCATAGAACCGAGTACGGTTGCGCTTGTTGTCATCAAGATCGGACGTAAACGTAATACCGAGGCTTCGATAATCGCCTCACCAAGCTCATGCCCTTTATCTTGCAACTGGTTTGCAAATTCAACAATCAGAATGCCATGCTTCGTCACCAAACCGACCAGTGCAATTAAACCAATCTGGCTATAAACACTCAGCGAACCACCGCTGTAATAGAGCGCAAGTAGAGCTCCAAACAGCGCAGGCGGAACTGATAGCATTATAATCAAAGGGTTCTTAAAACTTTCAAACTGCGCGGCCAGCACAAGGAATACAAAGATAATTGCCAGCCCAAAAGTGACCATCAATGTATTACTCGATTCTCTAAATTCGCGTGAAGGCCCGGTAAAGTCAGCACTTGCATCCGCCGAAATTTCTTCAAGACTATTTTCCAGATAGATAAGAGCCTCGCCTTGCGAGTAACCCGGTGCCAGCGATGCATTAAATTTAACCGCTTTCATTTTATCAAAATGATTCAGTTCACGTGGCGCAACGGTCTCTTTCACGTCAACCAGATCAGATAGTTGCACCATCTCGCCTCCCGGTACACGCACATAAAGCCGGGTTAAATCACTGGGTGCACGGCGCTCGCTATCCTCCACCTTTACAATAACTTCGTACTGCTCTCCGCCCCGTTTAAATCGGGTCACCTCGCGACCCGCCATATAACTTTCGAGGGTACGCCCGACGGTCGAAATCTCAATACCAAGCTCAGAAGCCTTATCACGCTTCACATTTATCTGTAGCTCGGGTTTATTCAACTTCAGGTCACTGTCCGGCTGTACAAAAGCTGGGTTTGCTCTAATTTTTGCCATCATCTGATCCGCTATTATTTTCAGGTCAGCGTAATCTCCATTGTATTTAACAATGAATTCAATGGGGCGTGAGACAAAGCTCTGCCCCAACGAGGGCATATCCAGTGCAAAACTCATCAAGCCGATCACACCTGCGTAGAGTTTTGGTGTCAGCATTTGGGATATTTCCTGCTGTTTTCGCTCCCGCTCTTCCCAACGACTTAAACCGAAGAAGGTCATTGCATTGGTCTCGGCAGGAAACCCCACAACTGAGAAGTAGTGAGTTGCCTCAGGCACCTGAGCCAGAATATCGTCTATTTTCCGTGAGTAACGGTCAATAAAGTTAACCGACGAACCATCGGGTGCAATAGAAAACACCAGAATATCACCTCGATCTTCGTACGGTGCCAGCTCCTGTGGTAGTTGAGTGTAGTAAAAACCGGCCCCAATAAGGCTCATAAGCATGATCAGCAGGGAAAGCGTGCGCGAATGCAGCAATTTGCCCAATAGTTTGCGATAGCCGTTACTCAAGCTCTGCAATAATCGTTCGATAAAATTAAAAAGTACACCGTGACGTTTCTCATGCCTGAGCAGCCTGGAAGCCATCATCGGTGAGAGACTCAGCGCGATAAAGGTCGAAACAACTACAGCAGCAACCAATGTCATCGCAAATTCAGTAAAAAGTTGCCCCGTACGGCCTTCGCTAAACACCACAGGCACAAATGCTGCGACTAAAACAACGGTGGTTGCCAATACCGCAAAACCGATCTCTTTCGCCCCTTTAAAAGCGGCCTGAATCGGCGTCATCCCCTCTTCAACATGTCGATAGATGTTCTCTAGCATAACGATGGCATCATCAACTACCAGACCAATCGCTAACACCAACGCCAATAAAGTAAGCGTGTTGATGCTAAACCCCATCATATTCATGATCGCAAAAGCACCTATCAGAGAGAGCGGTATGGTTACGAGTGGGATCAGCGCAGCACGCAGATTACGCAGAAAAAAGAAGAGTACCAGCATGACCAAAAGACTCGCCTGTAGCAATGTCTGATAGACTGACCGAATGGATTCTTCAATAAAAATAGAAGCGTCGTAGGCAACCTCAATCGCCATCTCTTTTGGCAATGTCTCTTTCAGAGACTTTAGCGTTTCACGCACACTCTTCGAAACATCAAGCGGGTTGGCTGTCGCCTGCTTCACCACACCCAGACCAATCGCGCTCTTGCCATTATAACGGGATATCTGGCGATCATTCTCCGGGGCAATTTCAATCCTGGCAACATCCTTTATTCGTACGGGGTAACCATCATCGTTGCGAATGATAATGTTCTTAAACTCTTCAATATCGTTTAGGTCGGTTGCTGTCAGCAGGGTAAATTCACGCTCACGGCTTTCGATGCGACCCGCTGGAATTTCAATATTCTGGCGTCTCAATGCCTCTTCCAGATCTTGCGGTATTAACTGGTACGCCGCCATACGAGCCGGATCCATCCAGATACGCATAGAGTACTTACGCTCACCAAAAATCATCACATTGGCCACGCCATTGATCGTCTGTAGCTGATCTTTCAGACGCTGGTCAGCCACTTCAGTCATCTCCATTCCGCTATATCGGTCTGAAGAGAATGCAATCCATATGATCGGTTGAGCATCGGCTTCGGTTTTTGAAACAACAGGTGGATCAATATCATCGGGTAACTGACCCGTAATGCGGCTAACGCGATCACGAACATCAGCGGCTGCATTATCTGGATCACGATCCATTTTAAAGGTCACCGTGATCTGGGATTTTTCGGTGCGGCTTATCGAATTCATAAAGTCGATGCCTTCGATCCCTGACAGCGAATCCTCAATAATCTGGGTCACCTGCGTCTCGATAATCGAGGCACTTGCGCCAGGGTAGATCGTTTCAACCGTCACCACCGGTAAGTCGATTTTTGGGTACTCGCGCACAGTCAGGCGGTCATAAGAGATCAGCCCCACCAAAAGTATGACCAAACTCATCACGGTCGCAAGTACCGGTCGTTTTATACTGACTTCTGAGAGGATCATCTCACTCTTTCCGTGTGGCCGCCTGACCATTGCCATCAATAAAGATGGGGGTTACTGGCATACCTGACCGCAACTTCAATTGACCCGCCGTGATAATGACATCATCCGCCTTCAGCCCTTTAATCACCTGCACGGTACCTGGGCGGCGCTGACCCATCTCTATCGCCACCAACTCTACAATGTTGCCTTCGGCAAGGCGCATCACAAAGAACGCACCATCCCTCGGGATAATAGCCTGCTCCGGAATCACAACCGCTAATTTAGCTCGCTGCAATACAAGCTCGATCTCAGCAAAAAGCCCCGGCCGTAATTGCCCTTCTGGATTCGGAATTCGCGCTCTGACTTGAATATTATGAGAACGGGTATCCGCACTGGGAGCGATGGCATAAATCTCACCGGTGAAGAATTTACCAGGAAAGGCATCCACCTCAACCTCAACCTCCCCCTCTAACTGCAGCGCCATTAGGTAGATTTCAGGAACCCGGAAGTCTACCTTTAAACTGCTCAAATCGGTCAGTTCGACCAAAGGCTGGCCTATATTGACATAATCACCTGGACTCACCTGTCGAAGGCCGGTAGAACCGGCGTATGGCGCTTTGATCGTCATCTTGTCCAGGCGAGCCTGGACAAGTTCTTGTTGTGCCTGATCAACCTGCAATTGTGCTAACGTACTGTCACGCTCTTGACTAGATCCCACCTTTCTTTTCAAGAGACTTGCTGCACTTTTATATGCAATTCTGCTCAACTTCACACGTGCTTTCGCTGCCTTCAGCTCAGCACGATAAATTGCCGCATCCAGCAGAAACAGTGACTCATTCTGTTTAACTTGATGTCCTTCTCTGAAAAGCACCTTCTCAATGCGGCCACTCTGCTCTGGGCTAAGTTGAATCGATTCGTTAGCTCGTAAGTTTCCAACCACACGTACAGAGCGGTCAAGCGGTTGAAGATGCACTGTGATCACCTCGGCAGGTAAACCCTGGGGCGCTTTATCCTCTGAGGCAAAGGCCAGGTTTGTAAGTGAGCTGATAGCAATCAACAGCCCCCAGAGAAGCGGGTTAATCGTTTTCAATGCATGACCTCTTTGTCTATAAGTAAAAACCATTTTTATTTTAATAAATCGTAACAAATCGGCAGTGTGAATAAACTCAAAGCAGTCGTCACAGTCACCGCCATCGCATATAAAGAACCGTCCAGTTTATAGCGGTCGCACAGAACCAGGCCTAGTACCATGCTCGGCATCGCTGTTTCCAGCACCACCGCCGCCAACAAATCCCCAGATAATCCTAAAGGCATTGCTAATGCCCAACCAAACAGCGGCATTAAAATAAGCTGCACCAAAATAACGGGTAAAACCTTAGGCAGATTACGCCAGTGGAGACTATCGAGTCGCAATCCCATCCCCAAAGAGATCAACATTAAAGGGACAACACCGGGCGAGAGCAGTTCCAGAAAGCCATTCACCCATTGCGGCTGAGGAACACCTTGCAGATTCATTGTCACTGCGAACAGGCCAGCCCACAGTGGCGGCACTTTAAGAAGTGAGCGAAAAATCCCCCCTTTTCCGCCGCTACCATAGTGGCGCGCGATCAATACACCGACTGTCAATAATAAAGGGGTGCAGGCAAACAGGTCGAACTGAATAGCAACCGACCGAGCCCAACCACCGAATGTCTGCTCAAGAACCGGTAAGCCTAAATAGGTAATATTTGGAAATGAGGCCGCAATGATCAGTGCACCAACCTGCCCACTTGCCATATTCCAACGTCGAAAGATCAACCATGTTACTGCGATGGCAAAGAGTACAGCGGCCGAGGCAAGAAATGAGATTTTAAGTGATTGAAGCCCTAATGAGGCATCCCACATGACCGACAGTACCAGGGCCGGAAGCATCAGATAATAGACAACATTGGTTAAAGCAAGCCGAACTTGATCTGCAGCCAAACCGGCGGGCTTAAATAGACGCCAGCCAACACCGCACAGTATCAGTGCCGACATCTGCGTTAAAACAGAAACCATGAAGGGATCTCAGTGAATCAGAAGACTGTCATTATCACTGATTAGGCTTCAACAGGCGAGATAAAGCCCGATCATGCCATTGAGACAACAACAACTGGGCCACAATTGCCCCGCAAAAAGCGGTAAACATATCCCATTGAGTATCCCAAATATCACCCTGTGTTCCCAAAAAGGCATCAGCCGCCCCTCCCTCTGCAACGGCGACCCACCACTCAATAAATTCGTAAAAGGCGCTGATTGCGAGGCAGATACAGACCACTATAAAAAAAAGCCATTTCCCAACCACTAGCGGTGAGCGCCTGAGTAAAATCTCTCTAGCAACCATCGCCGGAACAAAACCTTGCGCCAGATGCCCTAGTCGATCATAGGGGTTTCGGCTCAATTCAAGCCAGTCCTGCACCCAAAAACCAATTGGAACCTCTGCATAGGTGTAGTGGCCACCAACAATCAATATCAGCGCATGTACCGCTATCAACCAATAAACCAACAGTGTCAATGGGAAGCGTTTTGCAGTCAGTAGCAGCAGAGGGATTGCTATCAAGACCGGCGTGACTTCAAGCAACCAGGTCAGATGGTCAAACGGGCCGATTCCAGAAATAATAAGCCCACCAATCACTACTGCCAGAAGAAAGGTGAGCTGCCTGTTTTTCGTTGCGATCATCTAACGGTTCCCAGATGCCATTGCCAACGCCTCTGGAAGTGCGCGTAATTTAGCCATACTTATAATTCCCCAAACTGGCCCGATAGCCAAAAAGATAAAAACGTAACGCCAGCCTATAAGATCAACGAGTAGCGGTACAAGGTGAATCGTAAATAAGGTCAGTAAAAAACCCATACTCGTCTGCATCATCAAAGCAGTTCCGACATATCGTTTGTCTGACAGTTCACTAATCGCTGCACTAAATTGTGCACTATCAGCAACCACTGCAAAACCCCAAATCAGGCAGATTAACGTCAACAAAAGAGGGGAGGAGAAAAACAGTCCAACAATCAAACAACAGCTCCCAGAAACGACCAAACTAACGATAATAACGCTTGTCCGCCCTATCTTATCCGCAAATCGGCCCGCCAAAACACAGCCTAACGCACCGACAGCGATAACAGAGAAACCGGCAAGTCTAGCCGCCTCTAGTGACCATCCGGCTTGCTGATAGCTGGCAATAATAAAAATCGGTACCCAGGTCCACATCGCATAAAGTTCCCACATATGACCCAGGTAACCAAAATTGGCCAACCGGAGTGGGCGATCAAGGAATGATTTCCCCGCATAATGCCAGTCGAATGGTGCTGAGCTAGCCAGTCCCGGCCCACTTTTCACACAGAGAAAAACTAAAACAGCCGAAACGACCGCCATCCAGGACGATGCCATTAGAACTGAACGCCAGGGCGGCATTCCGCCTTCACCGAAGATTGGAAAAGCATTTAACAGGTGAGGTAAAGCTGAACCTAAAGTAAGTGCGCCAACAAGTATCCCAACGAGGAAACCCCTGTCTGTTGTTGCCCAGGAAACCGCCACTTTCATCCCAGGAGGATAGACCCCAGCCAATGCGACACCGGTTAAAAAACGCAGTAGCATAACCGTTTCGGGTGACGTATCAACAGTCACGATCAAGCCATTGAATAGAGCCCCAGCCAACGCGCTCGCTGTAATCAGGTAAATGGCTGAAAAGCGGTCGGCTATATTTGAAATTGCACTGAGTAATGCACCACACACAAAACCAATCTGGACGCTCATCGTCATCCATGATTGCTGACTACTTGTTAAAGACCATTCCTCGACAAGTTGCGGAACAACTGCTGTGGCCGAGAACCAAAGTGCCATGGCAAGCAGCTCCGCCAGAGCAAGCAGTGATAAATTTCGCCATTTGTGACTCACTGATAAAGCTTGTTAACCATTCACGTCAGGAGAAAAAATCTGTACCTGAAAATATTGAGGCTCCAGATCATCAGCCAGTTCAAGCGACGAGGAATAAGAGCGAATTTCACCGCGTTCAAGAGGCTCTGTGATGGGCAGGCCATTCCCCATTCCTAGCTCCGAAACACCGACCTGAATCCCAACGTGATCAAAAAACAAAATCTTTACTTCCGGCCTGACGGGAAGAAGGTTACGATTGTCCATCACAACCTTGTATTCGTAGTA
>QNFJ01000022.1 GCA_003646305.1 Gammaproteobacteria bacterium
GTCGCAACCCACAGTTGACCAATAATCTCTGCCACACTCAGGTTACGATTAAAACCCTGCTGAGCGGTTGAACAAAAAGAGCATTCCAGCGCACAACCAACCTGCGATGAAACACAGAGCGTCCCACGATTCTGTTCCGGTATAAAAACGGTTTCAACCCGATTATTACAGCCGAGCTGAAGAACCCACTTCCGCGTTCCATCCTTAGATTTTTGCTCAAAAACAACTTCTGGAACCAAAACCTCGCAGTGCTCTTTTAACCAGGCTCGTAGCGTTTTGCTCAAATTGGTCATCTCATCAAAATCGATGACCCGTTGCTGATGAATCCACTTGAGAAGTTGTGTCGCACGAAAAGGTTTTTCGCCCATCTCGACAAAAAAGGCCTCCATGCCCTTTCTATCTAAGTCAAAAAGATTCTGCTTTTTCGTGCTCATTTTTCAGTCAAACAGCCCGTTATTAACGAGTGCGCACGCAGACTTCTTCATCAGAAAAGAAGTAAGCAATCTCTTCTTTTGCAGTTTCAGGAGCATCTGAACCATGGACCGCATTTTCATCAATGCTGCTGGCGAAATCAGCACGAATTGTTCCTGCATCGGCTTCTGCTGGATTAGTCGCACCCATTAGCTCACGATTTTTAAGGATTGCATTTTCACCTTCAAGCGCCTGAACCATGACTGGGCCAGAGATCATGAATTCAACCAGATCATTGAAAAAGGGGCGCTCTTTATGAACAGCATAAAAACCTTCAGCCTGCTCTCGTGTTAACTGAACCATTTTTGAGGCGATAATTGTGAGACCACCTTTTTCAAAGCGACTGTAAATTTCACCAATAACATTTTTAGCCACTGCATCAGGCTTAACAATAGAAAAAGTACGTTCAATCGCCATTTAAATCTCCAAAATTTCAATAAACAAAACCCGTGATTATACACGGGTTTTGGGGCACAACACCGAACTAATTAGACACTATACTGAAAAGCTTTCTCCACAACCGCAACTATCCTTAACATTCGGATTATTGAAGCGAAAAGCCTCATTAATCCCTTCACGGGTGTAGTCCAATTCCGTGCCGTCAAGAAAGCTCATGCTCTCATCTGAAATAATCACTTTCACGCCATGGCTTTCGATCACCTGATCATCTGGCCCTGTTTCATCTGCATATTCGATAACATAAGCAAAACCGGTACAACCTGATTTTTTTACGCCGAGTCTTAACCCCAGGCCATGACCCCGCTTCTCAATCTGCTTCTGTATCTGCGTCGCCGCTCTCTCAGTCAGTATTATTGACATATTTAACCCCTAATTCTCTATTCAACAGCCAAATTTCACTAAAGCCCGCTAATAATCTGTTTAAATTCTCGCAAAAAATGATCCATATCATCTTCACTATTATCCCAGCCAATGCTCACTCGTATCGCGCTACGGGCCAACTCACGCTCAACACCCATCGCCAATAAAACATGGCTAGGCTCTTTACCTTCACTCGAGCAGGCCGAACCACTCGAGACTTCAATCCCCTTTCGGTCCAGCTGCATCAAGAGCATCTCGCCATCGAGCCCTTCCACACCAAGCTGAAGCGTATTGGGTAGCCGTTCAACTTTTTCGGCAAATATCCTTACAGTGGGCATCTCAGCAAGACCCCGCTCCAACCTGTCGCGCAAACAACGAAGCCTTCTCGACCTTTGACACTGCTCGCGCAAAGCAAGTTCAGCCGCTTTACCAAATCCAACGATTGCCGCGACATTTTCGGTTCCAGAGCGGTTACCTTTCTCCTGGCCACCCCCATGCAATAGGGGCTCCAGCTCAATCGAGCGATCATGCACAAGCGCACCAACGCCTTTTGGGCCGTGCATTTTGTGTGCTGATAACGACATCATTTGAACGCCACTTTGCCGAAAACTGATGGGCAGTTTCCCTGCTACCTGAACAGCATCTGTGTGAAAAACTACACCATGGGAAGCCGCCCAGATCGCCAGCTCCCTAACATTCTGACAAACTCCTGTTTCATTGTTTGCCATCATCACCGACATTAGCCCTGTTTTATCACTTACAACCGCCGCTAAACCACTCACGCTAATTAGCCCATTCCTGTCAACAGGAATTCTTTCTATTTCCCAGCCTAATTTTTCGAGCGGCACCACCGACCCCAGTACAGAATCATGCTCCGTTGCTCCTACAAAAAAAGTCGCACGGGACGATTTGTTCCAGCAAAACCCTTTTATTGCAAGATTATTTGCCTCGGTTCCACCGCTTGTAAAAATAACCTGAGCCGGTTGCGCATCCACTAAAGCAGCCACTTGAGCACGCGCGGTTTCAACTGCATCGCGCGCCAATCTCCCCGACCGGTATAAAGTTGATGGGTTACCAAAATGGCTAGCCAAATAAGGCATCATTGCCTCCAAAACTCGGCTATCTAGTGGTGTTGTTGCATTATGATCCAGGTAGATCATTAGTTAGTGTATAGGCTAAACAGACACTCCGATTCAGGAGAGGGGAGGTTCTGCCGCACCTAAAGACTCCTTTAAGGGTGCTTGTTAAATTCTCATATAGAGGTCTAGCTTGATATCTTGCTCTGCTTTTTTGTCCTGCCGCCCTGCCACTTCCTGAAACTCTTTTCTCAGCATAAGATCGCTCAAGCTAATTCCCTGTAGATAATCTTTTATATGCCTACTCAATCCAACCCATAAATGGTGCGTCAGACAGGGTAAATCATCCTGACAATCCCCTTTACCCTCACAGTTTGTTGAATCAATCACCTCATCAACAGCGATAACAATATCGGCAATACTGATCGCTTCCAGCGTCTTTTTTAAACGATAACCACCACCCGGCCCACGAACACCAACAACCAGGCCTGCTTTGCGAAGGCGAGCAAACAGTTGCTCAAGGTATGAAAGAGAGATGCTTTGTCGACCCGATATTTCAGTCAAAGTAACCGGCCCTTTCTCGTAATGAAACGCCAGGTCCAACATTGCTGTGACGGCATAGCGCCCTTTCGTGGTTAACCGCATAGTAATTACCCTTATTAAGCTAAGGTGATCACTATACATAACCTACTATTTTAGTCAACAAATCACACTGAACTACTATCTAGCCGTCTTTATCATCCTGGTGCTCAGAGACCGCCTCCTTTTCTTTTTCAACACCTAGATCAATTTCACAATCTTCGAGCTCTGATAATGGCTGTTCATTTACTTCATAACCGGCATCGTGCAGCATCTTTTTCATCGATTCCATTTGATGATCCATACCGTGAATATGATCAAGCATCTTATTAATTGCATTGGCGACTGGATCAGGCATATCTCGTGTTGAGCCATAGGCATCAAAGCCCATTTTTGATGCAATGGCCTCTCTGTCCGAATTTTTTTCAGCTTTCTCGACCGCGACAATCCGACCAGGAATTCCGACCACTGTTGCACCTTCCGGAACAGGATTCACCACCACTGCATTCGAACCGATGCGCGCGTTGTCACCAATCATTATAGGACCAAGCACTTTTGCTCCTGCACCAACGACCACACCTTGACCCAAAGTCGGGTGCCTTTTACCTTTATCCCAGCTCGTTCCACCCAGTGTCACACCATGGTAAAGCGTACACCCATTGCCAATTATTGCCGTTTCACCAATTACAACGCCCATTCCATGGTCGATGAAAAAACACCGGCCAATCTGTGCACCGGGGTGAATTTCGATACCCGTCACCCAGCGTCCTATATGTGAAAGCAATCTGGCAAGCAGCTTGAAACCGCTATTCCATATGCGGTGACTCATTCGATGCAGCATAATTGCATGAAACCCCGGGTAGGCGGTAACCACCTCCAGGGCAGATCGAGCCGCCGGGTCGCGCTCGAACACGCAATTGATCTCTTCTTTAATCCGCTCAAACATATCTTTACCGATCACTCCGACTTATGTCTTTCTTCTCTTTCATCATACTAAATATACCTCTGAGGATGTCGACCTCCTTTTTTTCGAGCCGAACTCTGTTGTATAGCCTCTTCATTCGGCGCATTAAAGAGCGAGACCGCTCTGGCTGGGTAAAGCCGATATCATACAAAGTCTGCTCAAGATGGCCATAAAAAGCCTCAATCTCGTTAGCCGTTGACAGGCGATCTTCTGACCTTTTCGCTGTTTTAACCACTTCATCACTACCCATTACAGCCATTCTTAATTCATAGGCGATGACCTGAACCGCGGCGCCCAGGTTTAGGGAACTAAAGTCGGGGTTACACGGAATATGCAAAAGATAGTGACAGCGATCCAGCTCTTCATTAGTCAGCCCCGAGTTTTCTCTACCAAAAAGAATGGCAACTTTAGCTTCCTGAGACTCTTTCGCTGCTAATTTCGCTCCATCATGGCTCGATAGCTCTGGCCAACTAATTGTCCGCCTTCTAGCACTGGCACCCATGACTAAATCACAATCAATCAGTGCTTCGTCCAGTGTGTCACAAACAACAGCATTACTCAGAATCCCATCCGCCCCAGATGCCCGAGAAGTCGCATCAGCCGAAGGGAAAATTTTTGGAGAAACGAGCCGCAAGTCATGCAACCCCATGTTCTTCATCGCTCTTGCCACTGCACCGATATTACCGGGGTGCGTTGTTTCAGCAAGAATAATTCGGATGTTTGAAAGCAAAATAGCTCCTTTCTGCTAGAAATGACGAAATTCGCCAAGAGTAAAAGCGAGGTATTTTCCACTCTTCTGAGATAGACGTCCAACACTCTTTAGTTACTCAAACCGGGAAAGTACTGGAAAATCCATGCAACAACATCCCTAGAAAAAAACAGGCGAACATCACAGCGATGCCTGCTCAATCTTTAGCACATCAAGGTCACCTGTGCAGTTGCGCACCAGAAGGCAATACAGCCCGCCTTCTCCCGCTCACATACAGCATGAAGAAGACCGATAACGACTGACTTTTTATCAAACTGTTCAGCCCAAATCCTCTTTGGTTTATTCGGATAAATTATCCTCTAAAAATGGGTATGTTACGAAACTCTAATTTATGGCAGACTACCCACTGATATTCAGCCATAAAATTACAATTCTATAATATTGAGGAGATTTTAATGAACACTACCACTTATATGATTATGCTCGGTTTACCCCTCGGGCTGGCTTTCATGATCCTATACACAATCTACGGCAATAAAGGCGGTGGCGCTGTTCGGAAGTCGTTAACAGGTATTTTGCCAATCTATGAACCTGATTTGGAAAGCGGCCATCACAAACGAGCGGTTCGGACGATTCTCAGCAATACTGACCACATTACAGATGACACGGAAAAAGCGATTTACTATGTCCTTGCTGCTCGAGCATTGGTCGCAGCAAAAGATTTTCGTCAGGCCCTGTTTAGCGCTGAGATCGCAACAGCCAGCTTTCCAAAGCACTTTGAAGGTAGTTATAAAAAGTTTCAGAATTACAAAGATGAGTGCGCGACTCTGGGTGACCAATGCAGAGAAAAGCTCGATGCTGACATGATTAAAGAAGCCACCTCAGCCGCTGATGGCCTTAAAAATGGTACCGCAAAGGAAATTGCCGCATGGTTTGATGTCGCTTAACAGACTAAATACCATCGATTCGTATTAAACAGACGGGACTGACTTATTCAGTTCCGTTTTTTATTGCGTATAAGCTAGTGACTATCGTTTACAGCGCCCAGGACAACATTGAGGCGAGTATTGTAAAAGGGCTCTTAGAAGCCAATGGAATAGCTGCCTCTATAAATGGCCACTATTTAGCGGGTGCGATAGGCGAGCTACCAACAGCGGGGCTCATCTCGATAAGCGTTGAAGAACGACAGGTAGACAACGCCAGGACAATTATTTCTGAGTACGAACAGGCTTAGGGTCTATTACCTGCAATAATAACCAGCACCTGCATCCGTATCGTCTGGAAAAACAAAAGGGTTACAGACTTTAGTCTGTAACCCTTTTGTTTTATTGGCTGGGGAACAAGGATTTGAACCTTGGTTGGCGGAGTCAGAGTCCGCAGTCCTGCCGCTAGACGATTCCCCAAATCCCGTGTGTGGTCCTTACCCCAAAAAGAATTAACGTTTTGAGTACTGAGGACGCTTTCTTGCTTTGTGCAGACCAACCTTTTTACGCTCAACTTCACGAGCATCACGTGTAACGTAGCCCGCTTTTCTTAACGCTGGACGCAGTGTTTCGTCGTATTCCATCAAAGCACGTGTAATTCCATGACGAATTGCACCCGCCTGACCAGATGAACCACCACCTCTGACGGTGATTGAGATATCAAATTTATCAACCAACTCAGTCAGTTCAAGTGGCTGACGAGAGATCATTCTATCTGTCTCACGACCGAAGTATTTGTCAATTTCAAGACTGTTAACGACAATCTTGCCGCTACCTGCTCTTGCGAAAACACGAGCCGTTGAACTTTTACGACGACCCGTTCCGTAATATTGTGTTGCTGCCATAATATTTCCGTCTTACCCTGTATTATATATCTAACGCTTTAGGCTGCTGAGCTTGATGTGTATGCTCTGGCCCAACAAAAACCTTGAGCTTTTTAAACATCGCTCTGCCCAGAGGATTTCTTGGCAACATGCCTTGAACGGCAGTTTTAATAATCCTGTCTGGAAAAGTTTTTCTCATTTTACCAAGACTAACTGTCTTCAAGTTTCCAATATACCCCGTGTGATGGTGATACATTTTATCTTGCTCTTTATTACCAGTTACCCTGATTTTCTCAGCATTGATTACAACGATATAATCGCCAGTATCAACATGCGGAGTGTATTCTGCTTTATGTTTGCCACGTAGGCGCCTTGCTATCTCAGCAGACAATCTGCCCAGTGTTTTGCCATCTGCATCGACTACGAACCAGTCACGAGTGACTTCGGCTGGCTTCGCGCTAAAAGTTTTCATCAAATTTGCTCCGAGTTTACGGTCGCGGAAAAGCCAGAAATTATACCTTTTTTCAGGAACTGTTCAACCATTCATGAGAAATTTAATCTAATTCAGCTCTATTTTTTACAAAAAACCTCGAACATAAGAGCCCCAGCTCAAACAACAGCCAAACAGGAACCGCCAAAAGTGTCTGTGAAATAACGTCTGGAGGGGTCAAAATCATCCCAAAAACAAAGGCCCCTACAATAACATAGGGTCTTTTTTCAGCCAGGCTCTTCTGGCTCACTGCACCCGTCCAGATTAAAACAATCGTTGCGATAGGTATTTCAAATGAAAGGCCAAATGCAAAAAAAAGTGTCAGTATAAAATCCAGATAGCGGCTTATGTCGGTCATGATCGCGACCCCTTCTGGAGCTGTCGCCGTCAAAAAACCGAAGGCAAGCGGGAATACAACGTAATATGCAAAGGCCATTCCAAGATAAAAAAGAACGCTGCTCGCCACCAGAAGCGGGAAAACCAGTCGTTTCTCATGGCTATATAGGGCCGGCGCAATAAACCCCCATGCCTGAAACAAGATCCAGGGCATCGAGAAAAAGATAGACAACACCATTGTCAATTTGAAAGGCGCCAAAAAAGGAGAGGCCACCTCGATGGCAATCATCGTACTCCCTTCCGGAAGGTGTACCGTCAAAGGGCCAGACAGGTAACTATAAATATCATTCGCAAAAGGAAAGAGAAGTAAAAAGATAACCAGAACCCCCATTACAACTCGCAGCAACCGATCTCTCAACTCAACAAGGTGCGATAAAAAAGGCTGCTCTACTAGCTTAGCTCCCTCAGTCACCCTTATTCACCGGGCGATTTTTCCCTAACCCATACAAATCATCAGAATCTTGAAGCTTACCCCTCGCTCGCCTCAGGGACTCCGAGGCCTGCCGCACCTCGTCATGAAGCGCCTCAGTTAGCTGATTGACCTCTTCAATAGGGTTTTCTGCCAGCATCGATTGCTTTAGTTCTTCCATTTCCAGCTCTTTGCTCAGCTCCTGCTTAACACTTGAAACGTAGCCCCGCGCCTTGCCGAGCCAAAAGCCACCGACGCGCGCCACTTTTGGCAAACGCTCCGGCCCTATCACCAGCAGCGCAACGATGCCAATCATTGCCAATTCCCAAAATCCAATATCAAACATTTTGCGGACTCGTGATTATGAGCTTTTTTCGTTTTCTTTTTGGGTCACTTCACCATCGATCACTTTATCTGAACTGCTTTCGACTGGATCTGCGTCAGATGAGGCTGTTGCCTCCCCCTCTTTCATGGCATGTTTAAAACCTTTAACCGTCGAGCCCAGATCACTTCCTAAATTGCGCAGTCTCTTTGTTCCAAACAGCAACAAAACGATAACCAAAACAATCAATAACTGCCAAATACTAATACCCATTTGCTTTTCTCCTGGTTGACGCCGGCATCCACCGACTGCCTATCAATATTCTATTTACGACTGGCTTTTTCTTCTAATCCAGACAAACCAAATCGACGACCCAATTCTTTCAGCACATCATCGGGACCTAAATCATTGTGCGCCAGCAATACCATACTATGAAACCAGAGATCTGCTGTTTCGTAGACGATTTGCTCCTTATCACCACCCTTTCCCGCAATAATTGTTTCTGCTGCCTCTTCACCTACCTTCTTGAGAATGGTATCGGTTCCTTTGGCATAGAGCGAGGCGGTATATGAGCTTTCAGGGCTATCTTGTTTACGCTGCTCCAACACCTCAGCCAGCATTTTAAGCACATCACTCATCAACTATTACTCCTATAAATTTCCTCAGGATCTTTTAAGACCGGCTCAACGGTCTCCCACTGCCCATCTTTGAAATGTCTAAAGAAACAGTTATGTCGCCCTGTATGACAAGCAATCCCTCCAGCCTGCTCAACCGACATTAAAACAACATCTGAATCACAATCCAGGCGCAGCTCAAGCACTTTTTGCCGGTGCCCTGACTCCTCACCCTTTTTCCAGAGTTTTTGTCGGGAGCGAGACCAGTAAACCGCATAACCTTCCACCGCCGTCAGATTTAAGGCCTCTCGGTTCATCCATGCAACCATTAATACTTTCCCGCTTGTTACTTCCTGAGCAATTACCGGAACCAACCCATTCTCATCCCACTTAATCTCATCGAGCCAGGATTTACCGCTCACAGTCGAACCTCAATTCCCCTGTCGCGCATCGCCTGCTTGGCCTCACCAACGGTATATTCTGCAAAGTGAAAAATACTCGCTGCCAATACAGCATCGGCCTTTCCTTCCAGCACACCTGCAGAGAGATGATCAAGATTACCGACACCACCCGACGCGATTACCGGCACATCAACTGCTTCACTAATTGCACGCGTTAGAGGCAAGTCAAATCCTTCTCGAGTTCCATATCGATCCATACTGGTTAGCAAGATCTCACCCGCACCATAACTGACCATTTTTTGAGCCCATTCGATTGCATCCAGCCCCGTCGGCTTGCGCCCACCGTGAGTGAAGATTTCCCATTTAAGTGGCTCTCCCGGCTCACTAACCTGCTTCGCATCAATTGCAACAACGATGCATTGAGAACCAAACCTATCGGCGGCCTCTTTGACGAATTCGGGGTTAAAAACAGCAGCCGTATTAATCCCTACTTTATCAGCACCGGCATTCAGCATGCGCCGAATATCTTCCAGTTTGCGGATACCACCACCCACTGTTAGCGGAATAAAAACCTCTCCAGCCACCTGCTCAACCATATGAACAATCGTATCCCGATTATCTGAGCTAGCGGTGATATCAAGAAAAGTGATCTCATCGGCCCCTTCAAAATCATAGCGCCGAGCAACCTCAACAGGATCACCTGCATCTCGAATATTGACAAACTTGACCCCTTTAACAACACGGCCATTATCAACATCTAGACAGGGAATAATCCGTTTCGCGAGTGCCATCTGTTTATTTTCCGTAAGAAATAGCGATCTTTTCAGCCGCCTCGAAATCCAGCGTCCCTTCGTAGATCGCTCGACCGGTGATCGCACCCATAATCCCGCTACCGGCTACTTTCCCCAGTGCGTGAATATCATCCATATTGGTGATTCCACCCGAAGCAATAACCGGTATTTTCACCGCCTCCGCCAGCCTGACCGTCGCCTCCACATTAACACCATTCATCATGCCATCACGGCTAATATCGGTATAAACAATCGCCTCGACACCATCCGACTCGAACTGCTTCGCAAGATCAATCACATTATGACTGGAAATATTCGCCCAGCCATCGGTTGCCACCATGCCATCTTTTGCATCAAGCCCAACAATAATGTGGCCGGCAAACTTAGATGCCACTTCACCGATAAACTCGGGTTCACTAACCGCCTTGCTGCCAATGATCACGTATTGAATGCCCGCATCAAGATAGGCCGCAATAGTCTCTTTATCGCGGATTCCACCACCGATCTGAACGGGTGTATCAGGATATGCTGTCGTAATCGCTTTAATCACTTCGTGATTAACCGGCTTGCCTGCGAAAGCGCCATCCAGATCCACAAGATGGATCCGTCTTGCGCCCGCTGCAACCCATTTCCCAGCAACCGCAACAGGGTCATCAGAAAAAACAGTATCATCTTCCATGCGCCCTTGACGAAGACGAACGCACTTACCCTCTTTAAGATCGATAGCGGGGATCAATAACATTTAAAAAAACCTCTATTAATTATTTGGTATAGCACCATTCCAACCTAGAAAATTCTCTAGCAGCTGCAATCCTGCTGTCTGGCTTTTTTCTGGGTGAAACTGTACGGCAAAAATATTTTTATGGCTCAGCGCGCAGCTAAAGGGCTCTGGATAATCAGCCGTTGCTGCACTATTTTCCGCACACTCTGGAACAGCGTAGTAACTATGTACAAAGTAGAAACGAGCCTCCTGAGGAATCCCTTTCCAGAGTGGGTGCTGAATAGTTTGATGAACATTATTCCAGCCCATATGCGGAATTTTGAGTTTTTCCCCTTCAGGGGATACAAGCCCTCTTTCAAAGTGAACGACTTTGCCCGGTATAAGCCCCAAACAGCTAACCGAATTGCCCTCGTCGCTCTCTTCCAGAAGCGCCTGCATTCCAAGACAAATCCCGAGAAAAGGACGATCTTCCGCAGTCTTCTTAAGCACCTCGATCAGTGACTGCTCTTCAAGTGCCAGCATGCAATCTTTGATTGCCCCAACACCCGGAAAGACAATTCTGTCTGCCTGAATAATTTTATCCGGATTAGAGGTGATAATAATCTCTGAACCTTGAGCCACATGCTCAAGCGCCTTGGAGATCGAGTGAAGGTTACCCATCCCATAATCAATAACCGCTACTGAAGCCATTACTTTATCCAGTCACTATTTTACAGAGAACCTTTTGTCGATGGCATTATTCCCTGCATCGCAGAATCAGGAGCAGCAGCCATCCTCAAAGCCCGCCCAAATGCCTTGAAAATAGTCTCTGCAACGTGATGAGCATTAACACCTTTCAGATTATCAATATGAATGGTTGCCTTCGCATGATTAACAAAACCCTGGAAAAACTCTCTGAACAGATCTACATCAAACTCACCTATTCGGCCACGCGGAAAGTTGACAGCATACTCAAGACCCGGACGACCTGAAAAGTCGATGACAACACGCGATAGCGCCTCATCAAGTGGAACATAGGCGTGTCCATAACGAGTTAACCCCTTCTTATCGCCTAATGCTTCAGAAAAAGCCTGGCCAAGAGTGATACCGATATCTTCCACCGTGTGGTGGGCATCAATCTCAAGATCACCTTTAGCTTTCACTTCCAGATCAATCATTCCATGGCGTGCAATCTGGTCCATCATATGATCTAAAAATGGCACCCCAGTTTCAAAAGAAGACTGGCCTGTTCCATCCAGGTTAATACGCACTATTATCTGAGTTTCCAGCGTATTCCTAACGATTTCTGCACTACGTCCAGCCATTTGAATATTCACTTAAGGTGTGTAAAAGGGGAATGATAAAGATTTTTGATACGGTTTGCACGAAGAGCTATTAAACCGGCAATAAAAGCATGAATCATCGCACCGCAAGTTTTGTAGGGATATCCTTACAAAACTTGCGGTGCGAACCGACTTCCTTATTTAACAAGGTAGAATAGAATTATTACGTCGTCACAGGAAAAGGACTTCAAGGGACAATTCAACAGGACGTTGCCAAGGAAGGACCCATTTAAACCAACCAAGCTAAAGACGACCTTAACCCTGATAAATATCATTTATCAGGGTTTTTTTATACCCGCCATTGATGACCACCCCTTCCTAGCCTGCAACGACGCACTATCACACATAGAAAAGGGTGAGCCAAAAGACCCACCCTTAATATAGATCAGACAATTTATGCGACTTAAACCGCTCCGCGAGCTGCCCGCTTTCGCTCATTCTCTGTTAGCATCTTTTTACGGATACGGATAGACTTTGGCGTCACCTCTACCAACTCATCATCATCGATAAACTCTAGCGCCTGCTCCAGTGTCATTTTTTGAATAGGAACTAAAATTAAGTTCTCATCGGTACCCGCTGCACGGATATTATTCAACTGCTTTGCTTTCGTGGGATTAACCACCAAGTCATTTGCACGCGCATGAAGACCGACAATCATTCCTTCATAAACAGGGTCAGCATGAACGAGCAGCAACTTGCCACGCTCTTGCAAGTTAAACAATGCAAAGGCGAGCGCTTTCCCGGCTGTGTTTGAGACCAACACACCATTAATCCGCTGCCCTAAAGGGCCCTCTTTAACCGGTCCGTAATGATCAAAAACATGGTAAATCAAACCGGAACCTGATGTTGTTGTCATGAATTCAGTCTGAAAACCGATCAAACCACGTGAAGGCATCATATATTCAAGACGAACACGTCCCGCACCATCTGGAACCATATTCTTAAGCTCAGCTTTACGCTCACCCAGTTTCTCCATCACCGAACCTTGATTCTCATCTTCCACTTCGATGGTCACAAACTCATAAGGCTCACAAAGTTCTCCATGAACCTCTTTAACAATTACCTCAGGACGAGAAACACCCATCTCAAAGCCCTCACGACGCATATTCTCAATCAGAACAGAGAGGTGAAGCTCTCCACGACCCGAAACTTTAAACTTATCAGGATCACCCGTATCATCAACGCGTAGCGCAACGTTGTAGCGAAGCTCAAGATTCAAACGGTCTCTGATCTGGCGAGAGGTGACGTACTTACCTTCTTTTCCAGCGAAAGGAGAGGTGTTCACCTGAAATGTCATGGTAATGGTTGGCTCGTCGACCGACAAAGGCGGCAAAGCCTCAACCAGATCTGGACTACAAATTGTGTCTGAAATGCTCAGTGGATCAAGACCAGAGAAGGCAATAATATCACCGGCTCTTGCTTCCTCCTGCTCAACTCTTTCCAGCCCTTTAAAGCCCATAATCTGCAAGACTCGTCCACTACGCTCATGGCCGTGCATGTCCACAACTGTTATCGGTTTATTCTTTTTTAACACGCCACGCTGAACTCGACCAATACCGATCAAGCCCACATATGAGCTGTAATCAAGGCTTGAGACCTGCAACTGCAAGCCCCCTTCTGGATCAACATCAGGCGCTTTCACTTCATCAACAATTGCTTGAAAAAGTGGCGTCATATCACCGTCTCTTACATCTTCCTCTAAACCCGCATAACCATTTAATGCAGAGGCGTAGATTACAGGAAAGTCTAGCTGTTCATCGGTTGCACCTAAGCGATCAAACAGCTCAAAAGTCTGATCAAGAACCCACTCAGGACGTGCCCCTGGGCGATCAATTTTATTGATAACAACAACCGGTTTAAGACCTAACGCGAATGCTTTTGAGGTTACAAAGCGAGTCTGAGGCATCGGCCCATCAACCGCATCCACCAACAGAAGAACCGAATCAACCATAGAAAGAACACGCTCTACCTCACCGCCAAAATCAGCATGGCCCGGTGTATCCACAATGTTGATGTGATAACCATCCCAGTCAATTGCTGTATTTTTAGCCAGAATGGTAATTCCACGCTCTTTTTCAAGATCGTTAGAGTCCATCATCCGCTCGGTCGTTGCGACATGATCCTCAAATGTTCCAGATTGCTGGAGTAATTTGTCAACCAAAGTCGTTTTACCGTGATCAACGTGGGCAATAATTGCGATATTTCTTAGTTTTTCAATCATCTCTTCTATCTACTTTTAGCTTACTTCTTCAAAAAAACCGGAAGCAGGCGCTCACAAAATAAAAGGGCACGCGATGCGCACCCCATTCAATCAAATTCTTTCTGGTCTACTTTTGTTGCCACGGCAACCCGTGAAAGCGCCAGCCATTTTTAAGGTTTCTACGACCATTGTCATTCAGATCCCCCTCAAAACCCTCTTCAACATTAATCAGCTCAGAAAACCCAGCTCCTGCCAGCGCCTTCGCTGCACTCATTGAGCGTTGTCCGCTACGACAAATAAGCAGTAAGGGTGCTTTTGTCTGCCCCACCTGCTGCCGAACATTCTCCACAAAATCAGGCAGCGGCTTCATTTCAGGAAATTCCATCCAGGGAACAGACACTGAACCAACAGGCCCACCCAAAAACTTAATCTCTGCCGATGTTCGAACATCGATTAAAACCGCATCCGGATTTGTCTCCAGCAATTTGAAACTCTGCAAAGGGGACAACCGCTTAATCTTTTCATCCGACATAGCAACTTCTCCATATAGTTAGCCTGCAGCACAAAACAGCATCTCTAGGCAAACGGAATGTTATCAAGGTCAACCGCCTATGATACCCTACACCGTCGATATTTTCAGGTATTTGTCCGTGACACAAAAAATCATCCGCATCGCCACCCGCAGAAGCCCCCTCGCCCTTTGGCAGGCCGAAGAGGTTGCTAGCCTGTTAGAAAGCGCACATCCAGGCCTTAAAACCGAGCTCGTCAAAATGACAACTCGAGGCGACAAAATTCTCGATACACCGCTGGCAAAAGTAGGCGGCAAGGGACTGTTTGTTAAAGAGCTGGAACAGGGAATATTGGAAGGGCGGGCAGACATTGCCGTCCACTCCATGAAGGATGTCCCGGTCGAGTTTCCTCAAGGGCTTCACCTAAAGACGATACTTAAACGAGAAGATCCCCGAGATGCCTTCGTCTCAAACCATTACGCCTCTCTTGAAAAACTCCCATTAAATGCAAAAGTCGGCACATCCAGTCTACGCAGACAATGCCAGATTCGAGCAAAATTTCCACAATTCCAGATCCTGGACCTTAGAGGCAATGTAAATAGCCGCCTGGCCAAACTCGACGCCGGAGAGTATGACGCAATCATTCTCGCTTCAGCCGGGTTAATCCGCCTAAAAATGAAATCGCGCATTAGACTTGCTCTCCCCCCGGAAAGCAGTCTTCCCGCTATCGGCCAGGGTGCTATCGGCATTGAATGCAGGGATGACGACAAATCAACGCATACACTCCTGAAACCTCTACACCATACTGAAACTGCCATTCGTATTGCAGCAGAGCGCGCCATGAACCACCACCTAGAAGGAGGCTGCCAGGTTCCTATCGCCGGTTACGCAGAACTGCTTGGTGACGGCACAATCAAACTGCGAGGATTAGTCGGCGCTCCAGATGGCTCCAGAACGATTTATCACGAACAGATTGGCTCTATAAATGAGCCCGAGGCACTGGGTATCGCAGTTGCTAAGTCTCTTCTATCTCAAGGCGCTGGAGAAATACTTCAATCCCTTTATGGCTAAGACTCAATCCCTTCAAGGAGTTGGCGTTCTCGTTACACGACCAAAAACTCAAGCGGAAGCCTTGTCAAAGCTAATCAAGGCCGCCGGCGGCCACGCCATTATCTTCCCAACTTTGATCATAAACGAAACGCATAACCGCCAAAAAGCGCTTAGCACTCTCCACAAAATAGCTTCTCACGACTGGCTTTTTTTTGTCAGCGCTAACGCCGTACACTATGCCGCAAAACTGCTTGGCGGAACCTTTAAAACCCCACAACAAATTAAAATAGCGGCAGTGGGGAAGGCCACTAAAAATGCACTATCGCAGTACAAACTGCTCGCCGATTTAACACCACCTCATACCAGCAGCTCCGAAGCCCTGCTCTCACAACTGGAGGGGCAGAACATGCACGAGAAAAAGTGTATGATTATCCGCGGAGAGGGAGGGCGAGAAACACTCAAGCAGACACTGCAAAGCTACGGAGCAACCGTCTCATACGCGGAGGTATACAGGCGAGATTGCCCAGATAGCGACACAGGCCAACTTGTCTCGAGCTGGAAGAATGGAGAGATTAACTACGTAACGGCCACTAGTGGGGA
>QNFJ01000023.1 GCA_003646305.1 Gammaproteobacteria bacterium
TGTTAAAGCGCTACACAAAAGGCAAAAAAAACCACAAGCAGCGAACAAGAAATCAACTGGAAAAACAAAAAGTCGGGCAACAGTTTTGGAGCCACTGACGCGAACAGCTTTTGCAAATCAAAATTGTTGATCCTGCTTGTGGATCGGGGACTTTTCTCGTTGCTGCTTTCGATTATCTACACGCAGAATATAGCCGCATTAACGATAAACTACTCGAACTGACCCGCACCAGCGGCCTCTTTGATCTTGACAAAGAAATCCTCACCAACAACCTATATGGCGTTGATATTAATGGTTAATCAATTGAAATCAGCAAACTCTCGTTGTGGCTAGAAACCGCCAAACTGGGCAAAGCATTGACCACTCTGGATGGCAATATCCGACAGGGGAATACCCCTGTATTTAGCATCGATAGTTGGACTAAAGTCCAACCTACAGCTGAACATTCCCGTAGTTCGGACTTTAATCCGATTCCGATCTCGGCTAGGCCATTGAGGCTTTAACAACCTTTGCCAGCCGATTAGCGATATCGTCGACGAGTACAACATCTTTCCCTTCAACCATCACACGAATCAATGGCTCAGTCCCTGATGAACGAAGCAACACGCGCCCACTGCCATTCAACTCAATCTCAGCTTCGGCCTTTGCTTTCAAAACTGCCTCTACCGTTTCTGGGTCGCGCTTTTCTGATACACGAACATTCACCAATGTCTGCGGGTATTTTGTCATTCCCGATTTGAGTTCATTGAGCGACTTTCCGGTTGTCCAAAGTTCCGCCAAAACTTGAAGAGCGGCGACAATACCATCTCCTGTTGTGGTTCTATCCAGGCAAATAATATGCCCTGACCCTTCACCACCTAAAATACATTTATGCTGCCCCATCATCTCCATAACATAGCGATCACCCACGCCGGCACGCTTTAACTCAAGATCGTGTTCAGCCAGAGCATGTTCCAAGCCAAGATTGCTCATCAAGGTTCCGACCACTGTTCCATTCATCTCTTTGTTATCAATGCGTGATTTGGCGATGATGTATAACAGCTCATCTCCATCGACAACCTCACCGAGGTGGTCAACCATGATCAAGCGATCACCATCACCATCGAGCGCAATACCCAGATCAGCTTCGTTCTTTAAAACCTCCTCTCTTAAAAGTTCTGGTTCGGTTGCACCGCAATTTTCGTTGATATTGAGTCCATCTGGTTCTGTACCGATTCGAATAACGGTTGCGCCAATCTCTTCAAAAACATGTGGCGCAATGTGATAAGTCGAACCATGAGCACAATCCACAACAATTTTCGTTCCAGAAAAGCCCATATGTGAAGGTATTGTACTTTTACAGAATTCGATATAGCGACCTGCGGCATCCTCCACTCGCGTCGCTTTACCTAGTTTGGCTGAATCAACCGTTGTCATCGGCTCATCCATCCATTTTTCTATTTCATGTTCAATTTCATCGGGTAATTTTGTTCCTTGAGAGGAGAAAAACTTAATACCATTATCATAATAAGGGTTATGTGACGCGCTAATCACAATGCCAGCCTGTCCGCGTAAGGTTCGCGTCAGATAGGCGATGGCAGGTGTTGGCATGGGCCCTAACAATAGGGTATTTACACCCGCTGCAGACAGGCCGGCCTCGAGAGCTGCCTCAAACATATAGCCTGAAATCCGGGTATCCTTACCGATCAAGACAGTGCTTTTTCCCTCTTTCGCAAACACCTGTCCCGCTGCCCAACCCAATTTAAGCATAAAATCCGGGGTAATTGGATGCTGACCAACCGTACCTCGAATTCCATCTGTACCAAAGTATTTCTTCATCTTTCTGTTATCCTAAAATCTTTAAATATCAGCTAGTTACAAGCTATTCCGTTCCACCTTTAAAGCATAACAAACTGCTAACGCCGCAACGGTTTCCTTTACATCATGCACTCTAAGGATAGACGCCCCCTGCCAAGCTGCAAGTGTTGCTGCTGCCACGCTGCCAATCATACGCTGCTCGACTGCCTGGTTCAGGATATTGCCAATCATCGACTTTCTTGAAACACCCACCAATAGTGGTGACCCTGTAGAGGTTAATCGACCTAGATTGGCAAGTAATTGCAAATTCTGCTGGTCTGTTTTACCAAAACCGATACCCGGATCTAATATAAGCATCCCTTTTTCGATACCAGCCGCTTCACACGCAGCCATTCTTTCTCCAAAAAAGGCAATAATCTCTTCGAATAAATTTTGGTAATGAGGCGCATTTTGCATGGTTTCTGGCTCACCCTGCATATGCATCAGACAAACTGGCACACCCGCCCTGGAAGCGGCCTCTAATGCCCCTTCCTTTTGTAGCGCGTAGACATCATTAATCATCGTTGCACCCACTTTCACAGCGGATGTCATGACAGCAGCCTTACTCGTATCAATCGAAATATCAATATCAAAACGCGCGCGAACCGCCTCAATAACCGGTATAACCCGAGATAACTCTTCTTCTAGGGAAACGGGTGCCGCACCAGGGCGTGTTGACTCACCACCGATATCAAGAATATCCGCCCCTTGCTCGACAAGATTTGCCGCGTGGTCAACCGCTTTTTCTGATGGAAAATAAAAACCCCCGTCCGAAAAGGAGTCGGGGGTTATATTTAACACCCCCATCACCTTTGGGGGAGTCATATTTACCATGGTTGGTTAATTAGGCAGATCAGCAGGGCCTCCAACCGTTCCAGAGTCAGATTTTTTAGCCTCTTTAGGCTCTTTAGGCTCTTTTTTCTCTTCGTCTTTCACTTCACTGCCGCCTTTTGGCTCATCATCATGCCACCCTTTTGGTGGTCCCGGAATTTTCCCATCCATAATCTCATCAATCTGAAACTTGTCGATTGTCTCGTACTCCATCAACGCATCGGCCATCAGATCAAGAAGATGTCTATTCCCATTCAAAATCTCCTCTGCACGCGCATAGTTACGATCAATTAAAGAGCGAACTTCCTCATCGATGATATGTGCGGTTTCGTCCGAAGTTGTTTTGTGCTGAGTCACAGAACGACCCAGAAATACCTCACCCTCTTCCTCGTCATAACTCAATGGCCCCAAACGCTCAGACATGCCCCACTTAGTCACCATATTCCGAGCAGTCTCGGTCGCTCGCTCGATATCATTTGAGGCACCCGTTGTCACGGCATCTGAACCAAAAATGATCTCTTCCGCCAGACGCCCACCAAACAGGCTTGAAATCTGGCTCTCCAGTTTAAGCTTACTAATACTGTATTGATCCCTTTCCGGGAGAAACATTGTCACACCCAGTGCCCGACCACGCGGCATTATGCTCACCTTATAAACCGGATCGTGCTGAGGGACCAAACGCCCAACGATTGCATGACCCGCCTCATGATAAGCGGTCAGTTTTTTCTCGTCATCACTCATCACCATAGAGCGGCGCTCTGCCCCCATGAGGATTTTATCTTTCGCCTTTTCGAGGTCGATCATCTCGACTACGCGCTTATCCAGCCGCGCAGCACGAAGCGCTGCTTCGTTAATCAGGTTTGCAAGGTCAGCACCTGAAAAGCCTGGCGTGCCTCTTGCGATAAAGTCAACTGTCACATCATCAGCAGCAGGGACTTTCTTCATATGAACCTTCAGGATCTGTTCGCGTCCCTTAACATCGGGCAAACCAACATTAACTTCACGATCAAAGCGCCCCGGACGCAACAACGCCTTATCCAAAACATCTGGACGGTTTGTCGCCGCGATGACGATAACGCCTTCGTTACCTTCAAACCCATCCATTTCAACGAGTAGCTGGTTCAGTGTTTGCTCACGCTCATCATTACCACCGCCCATGCCCGCGCCTCTTTGGCGACCCACGGCATCAATCTCATCGATAAAGATAATGCAAGGCGCATGCTTCTTAGCCTGTTCAAACATATCTCGAACACGCGAGGCACCCACACCAACAAACATTTCAACAAAGTCAGAACCCGATATTGTAAAGAAAGGAACTTTCGCTTCGCCCGCAATCGCTCTGGCCAAAAGTGTTTTACCCGTCCCAGGAGGGCCGACCATCAAGGCACCACGAGGGATCTTGCCGCCAAGCTTCTGGAATTTACTGGGGTCTTTCAAGAAGTCGACCATCTCAGCCACTTCTTCTTTAGCCTCTTCCGCACCAGCAACATCATCAAAAGTTACCTTGACCTGGTCGTCGGTTAACAACCGTGCTTTGCTT
This sequence comes from Gammaproteobacteria bacterium, assembly GCA_003646305.1. Classification (GTDB taxonomy): domain Bacteria; phylum Pseudomonadota; class Gammaproteobacteria; order Methylococcales; family UBA2780; genus UBA2780. The sequence goes on from QNFJ01000023.1 coordinate 4,208, forward strand.
TTCCCGAACGACATTGCTCCTCGCCCGCCTGCACCACCACCCTGCATCTGGCGCATAAAGAAAATCCAGACACCGATCAGCAATAACATTGGGAACCAGCTAATAAGAATCTGCATCAAAACTGACTGCTGTTCAGGTGGCTGCGCCATAATTTCCACGCCATTTTCCAAGAGGTCATCCACCAAATGGAGGTCTCCTGGACTATACGTTTTGAATCGCTCACCCGACTGCATGATCCCTTTAATATCACGCCCGTCAATATTCACATGCTTAACGCGGCCATTTTTAACTGAGGCAATAAAATCCGAATAGGTCATCGATTTATTGCTAGCCGTCTCTTGTGTGCCGAAATTGTTAAAAACCGACATTAACACCGCAGCAATAACCACCCACAGCAGTACATTTTTCATCATATCGTTCAAAATATCCTCTCCATACCATCTCGACTCATTATTTCACCAGAGCCTAGCTAATATTCATTGTTATCTAATTTAGAATGACTGCCACACAGGGCAAACGTTCACATTTATTGACCATTATAGTAGGACATTACTACAGATCCCGACCCCGCGCCAACAAATAAACCTCTCTACTACGAGCACGTGATGCCTTCGGTTTTCGAGTGCGAACCTCTTTAAACTGCTTTCGCATCTCTCTTTGCAACTGATCACAACCCTCGCCTTGAAAAACTTTGACTAAAAAATCACCACCACGTTTTAACAACACCTGCGCAGTCTCAAAGGCCAGCTCTGCCAAATACATCGCCCCCGCTTGATCCACACTTCGGTTACCACTCATATTGGGGGCCATATCTGAAATTACAAGGTCTACCGGCTTTTCTGCTAACACAGCATTTAGCTGATCGAAAACAGCCTGCTCTCGAAAATCCCCCTGTATAAAGGTAACACCCGGCAGCGGCTCCATTTCGAGGATATCAAGGGCAATGATCACGCCTTTCTTTCCCACTTTTTGCTGTGCGTATTGAGACCAGCCTCCAGGAGCCGCACCCAGGTCAACAACCTGCATACTCGGCTTTATGATGCGATCTTTCTCCTGAATCTCCATCAGTTTGAATACTGCTCTAGAGCGAAAACCCATTTCCTGGGCCTTCTTGACGTATTCATCCTGAAAATGCTCGTTCAACCAACGACCACTACTTTTACTTTTAGCCATTAGCTCCAATTACTCACTTCTATAGAATATAAGAATAGCCTAATATACCAATCAAGACAAGAAACCCTCTTAACTCTCAACGACAAAAGCTAAACGAGTTTATCGAGTTAGTGTAAAATGCCTACTTTTTCACAACCAGAAAGATCATGACACCAGCCCTTCGCAAAGAACTTCGCACCAAAGCCCATTCACTAAAACCGGTTATTCTCACTGGACAGGCGGGCATAAGTAAAAATGTGCTTGCTGAAATCGAACTAGCACTTGATCACCACGAGTTGATTAAAATCCGACTACGCGCAGAACGCGATGCTCGCAAAGAGATGACCACAATAATCTGTGATAAAACCAAAGCTGACCTCATCCAGTCCATTGGTCAAATCATTACGCTATTTAGAGAAAAACCTGAAGATTAATTTTCAGTACGTTGTGCGCCGGGAAGCCTAAATATAGCGCACCGAAATAATCTCATATTCCTTCAGCCCACCCGGTGTCCGAACCTCAGCAACATCCTCTTCTTCCTTACCAATCAGCGCTCTGGCGATTGGAGATGAAACCGAGATCTTGCCAATTTTAATATCCGCTTCATCCACCCCGACAATCTGATAAGTGACCGCATTGCCTGATTCCAGCTCTTCTAGCTCGACCGTTGCACCAAAAACAACTTTACCGCCCTCTCCAAACTGAGTCACATCAATGATCTGTGCATTGGAAAGCTTTGATTCGATTTCGCCAATTCGCCCTTCTGCGAAGCTCTGTTGCTCTCTTGCTGCATGATATTCCGCATTTTCTTTCAGATCACCGTGCGCACGTGCTTCGGCGATTGAAGCGATAATCCGAGGGCGGATAACCGTCTTCAACTCAGTTAGTTCAGTTTTAAGCGCTTCCGCACCTTGCGTGGTTAATGGAACCTTACTATTCATTTGCTGTCCTGTTACGAAAAATGTGCGTGTAAATCCTGGAGGCAGTTCACCCCCCCCTTATTCAGCTTACTTAGCGCATGACTAGTGGCCCGAGCACCTGCCAGAGTCGTTGTATAAGTCACTTTATGCTGTAGAGCTGCGCGTCTGATTGTGAAGGAATCGGCAATTGCTTTCTTCCCTTCAGTTGTATTGATAATCAGAGAGATTTGATCATTCTTGATCATATCGACAAGGTGTGGACGTCCCTCGTTCACTTTATTGACCACCTCGCACTCTACCCCCTGCGCCTTCAGAAACTTTGATGTTCCACGCGTAGCAACCAGTTTAAAACCCTGCTCAACCAAATCCTTTGCGATAGGAGCCATGCCCTGCTTGTCAACATCACGAATACTGATCAGTATCTTTCCATCACCGCTCAAGTCAACACTGGCTGCTCGCTGGGCTTTCGCAAAAGCCTCGCCGAATGTCTTACCTACACCCATCACTTCGCCAGTAGACTTCATCTCCGGCCCAAGTAGAGGATCAACACCCTGGAATTTCACAAAGGGAAAAACAGCCTCTTTGACTGAAAAGAAATCTGGGATACGCTCTTCAGTAATACCCTGTTGCTCAAGAGAAGTACCCACCATGCAACGTGCACCTATTTTAGCCAACGCATAACCTGTTGCTTTAGAGACGAAAGGAACCGTCCGAGAGGCACGTGGATTTACTTCCAGCACATAAATATCATCACCCTGGATCGCAAACTGCGTGTTCATGATGCCAACAACTCCCAGCGCGTGCGCCATCTCTGTTACTTGCTCACGCAGCTTGTCTTGAGTCTCAATCGGCAAATCATAAGGTGGCAATGAGCAAGCTGAATCACCCGAGTGAACACCCGCCTGCTCGATATGCTCCATCAAACCACCAATCAATACCTGTTCACCATCACAAATGATATCGACATCCATCTCAACCGCATCATTTAAAAAGCGATCCAGCAACACAGGAGAATCATTAGAAACACTTACCGCATCCCGCATATAGCGACGCAAATCTTCCTCGTTGAAAACAATTTCCATCGCCCGGCCGCCTAAAACATATGAAGGGCGAACAACGAGTGGGTAACCAACCTGATCCGCTCCAACAACCGCCTCTTCTACAGAGCGGGCTGTTCGATTAGGTGGCTGCTTCAGCCCCAAACGCTCAATCAGCTGCTGAAAGCGTTCGCGATCTTCCGCCAGATCAATTGAATCTGGTGAAGTTCCGATAATTGGAACACCCGCCGCCTCAAGTGCTCTTGCCAATTTAAGTGGCGTTTGTCCACCATACTGGACAATCACTCCTTTTGGCTTTTCTATATTAATGACTTCAAGTACATCTTCGAGCGTAAGCGGCTCAAAGTAGAGTCGATCGGATGTATCAAAATCTGTCGAAACCGTTTCTGGATTACAATTGATCATGATAGTTTCATAACCATCCTCACGCATCGCGAGTGCCGCATGGACGCAGCAATAATCAAACTCGATGCCCTGCCCAATTCTATTCGGGCCACCACCTAGAACAATAATTTTCTCTCTATCTGTTGGTGCCGCCTCGCACTCTTCCTCGTAGGTCGAGTACATATAGGCCGTATCTGAAGAAAATTCAGCCGCACAGGAGTCGATGCGCTTATAAACAGGACGTACGCCTTTCTTATGACGTGCAGCTCTTACATCAGACTCTTTACTGCCTAGCAAAGTTGCCAGACGAGAGTCGGCAAACCCCTTACGTTTTAGCGCGAAGAAGCGATCATAGTCGAGCTTTGCCAGCGTCTCTTGTTTAAGCGTTTTTTCTTCAAAAATAAGATCTTCGAGCTGAGCCAAAAACCAGGGATCGATCGCACAAATTTCATTAACCTCGTCAACCGTCATGCCTAGACGAAAAGCATCTGCTACATACCAAAGCCGCTCAGAACCGGGTTGGCGCATCTCTCTTGTAATCAGATCGATTGCGCCTTCTTTGCTAAGGTCAACCTTTTCGGTCAAGCCATCAACACCCACTTCCAGACCTCGCAAAGCTTTTTGCAGCGATTCCTGAAATGTTCGCCCAATCGCCATCACCTCGCCAACGGACTTCATCTGGGTCGTTAAACGGTCATCTGCCTGTGGGAACTTTTCAAAGGTAAAACGGGGAACCTTGGTGACAACGTAGTCGATAGTCGGCTCAAAAGAGGCGGGTGTCGCGCCGCCCGTAATCTCATTCTTTAGCTCATCAAGCGTATAACCCACTGCTAACTTAGCCGCCACTTTTGCAATCGGAAAGCCAGTCGCTTTTGAAGCAAGTGCAGAAGAGCGCGAAACACGCGGATTCATTTCAATTACTAAAAGTCGACCGTTTTCGGGGTTAATCGCAACCTGTACATTCGAGCCACCGGTATCAACGCCAATTTCGCGGAGCACCGCCAGCGAGACGTTACGAAGTATCTGATATTCTTTGTCTGTCAATGTTTGAGCGGGGGCAACGGTAATAGAGTCGCCCGTATGAACACCCATAGGGTCAAAATTTTCAATTGAGCAGATGATGATGCAGTTATCGTTTCTGTCACGAACCACTTCCATCTCAAACTCTTTCCAACCCAGCACCGACTCTTCAATCAGCAGCTCATTGGTCGGTGAAAGTTCAAGACCACGCTCGCAAATTTCAACAAACTCTTCACGGTTGTAGGCGATGCCACCGCCGCTGCCGCCCATTGTAAAAGATGGTCTGATAACCGTTGGAAAGCCGACCTTTTCCTGCGCAGCAAAAGCCTCTTCCATTGTATGTGCCACACCGGCACGCGGACATTCCAGTCCAATACGCTCCATCGCCTGACGGAATAGATCACGATCTTCCGCCATATCAATCGCTTCGGGTGTCGCCCCAATCATCTCGACACCATACTTTTCCAGAACCCCTTCTCTGACTAGATCAAGTGCACAGTTAAGCGCTGTCTGACCACCCATTGTTGGCAACAAGGCATCAGGGCGCTCTTTTTCAATGATCTTTTCGACGGTTTGCCAGTCAATCGGCTCGATATAAATCGCATCGGCCATATCAGGGTCGGTCATAATTGTTGCGGGGTTTGAGTTCACCAAAACAACGCGAAAACCCTCCTCTCTCAATGCCTTACAGGCCTGAGCGCCAGAGTAATCAAATTCACATGCCTGGCCTATAACAATCGGCCCCGCACCGAGCAGTAAAATCGTTTTAATATCGGTTCTTTTAGCCATTCTTACTGCTCACCTGAGTTGTTCTTGTTTGAATCAGCACTTGCCGCCTCCATCATTTCGACAAAGGTATCGAATAGCGGCTCAACATCTTGCGGCCCAGGACTCGCTTCTGGGTGCCCCTGAAAACCAATCGCAGGGCAGTCGGTTCTTTCAACGCCTTGCAGGCTGCCATCAAACAGTGAACGGTAAGTCGCTTTCAAGTTTTTCGGAAGGCTTTCCTCATTCACCGCAAAGCCATGATTCTGACTACTAATCATCACGCGCCCTGAAGAGAGCTCCTGAACAGGATGGTTCGCGCCATGATGACCAAATTTCATTTTTTCTGTTTTGGCGCCACTGGCCAATGACAACAACTGGTGCCCTAGGCAGATACCAAACAGAGGAATTTTCCTCTCTAAAAGCACCTTGATTGCCTCAATCGCATAATCACAGGGTTCTGGATCACCCGGGCCATTGGATAGGAATACACCATCGGGCTCCATTGCCAATACCTCTTCCACGGGTGTTTTTGCAGGAACAACCGTCAACAGGCAACCACGATCGACCAGAAGGCGAAGAATATTACGTTTAACACCAAAGTCATAAACAACCACATGGAAAGCGCCTTCCTCACGGTCAGCACTTTCAAAGCCATCTTCAAGCTTCCATATACCCTGCTGCCAAAGATAGGTTTCTGAGGTTGTCACTTCCTTTGCTAAATCCAGCCCTTTAAGGCCCGAAAAATCACACGCCGCATCAACTGCCTGACCAGCATCAATCGCATCGCCTGCCATGATAGTTCCACGCTGCGCCCCTTTTTCTCGAAGAATGCGGGTCAATTTGCGTGTATCAATGCCGGCAATAGCAACAATATTGTGTTTCTGTAGATACTCATCTAGAGGCTGCTTCTGCCGCCAGCTGCTCGATCTAATCGGCAGATCTCGAATCACAAGGCCGCTAACGAAAAGCCCACCAGATTCCTCATCATCATCATTAACACCGACGTTCCCAATATGGGGATAGGTCAATGTAACGATCTGTTTTGCGTAAGATGGATCGGTCAGAATCTCTTGGTAACCCGTCATTGAGGTGTTAAAAACAACCTCTCCTACCGACTGTCCATCTGCACCAATCGAGATACCACGAAACTCGGTACCATCCTCAAGAACTAGTAATGCTGGCTTGCTCAATACTCCACCTCAGATGCACAAAACGGGAAGAGTCTCACCGAAACTCACCCCGTTGTTGTTGGAAAATTAATTGCTCTAATTGTACGGATTCAGCGTGCTTTTGTCCATCCGGTTTTAGGTGTCAAATGCTATTAAGAAAGCCCCAAAACATCCTGCATATCATACAATCCACTGGGTTTCGCCATAATCCAGCTCGAAGCTCTCATTGCCCCATTTGCAAAAGTCATGCGGCTGGAGGCTTTGTGTGTAATCTCAACTCGCTCACCTTCATCGGCAAACATCACCGTATGGTCTCCGACGATATCGCCCGCGCGAATTGTTGAGAAACCAATCGTTTTCCGATCACGCTCACCCGTATTGCCTTCTCGACCATAAATGGCACACTCTTCAAGAGTTCGGCCTAATGCTTCTGCAACAACCTCACCCATTCTAAGTGCCGTACCAGAAGGGGCATCAACCTTATGCCGGTGGTGCGCTTCGATCACCTCAATATCGGTGTAGTCACCCATCACTTTTGCCGTAATTTCGAGCAACTTAAGCGTCAAGTTAACGCCAACACTCATATTCGGCGCCAGCATTATCGCTGTCTCTTTAGCTGCCTCGGCAATCACCGCCTTTTGATCTGCTGTAAAACCGGTTGTTCCGATAACCATTTTCTTAGCATATTTCCGGCAAATTTTCAGGTGATCTAATGTTGGTTCTGGGCGTGTAAAATCAATCAGCACATCAAAGCGGTCAACAACCGCCAGCAAACTATCGGTCACTTCGACATCTACAGATTGGCAACCCGCCAAAACAGCCACATTTTTGCCCACAGAAGGACTTCCAACCCGCTCTATTGCCGCGGTAAGCTCAAGACCATCCGTCAGCTCGCAGGCCTGAATAAGATTAAGCCCCATTCGTCCTGCCGCACCAACAATTGCAATTCTGATCATTATCGTTTTCTCTCTTAGATCATTTTATCGAAGAAATCTTTCACCCCATCAAACCATGAGTGGCTCTTTGGACTATGTCGACTTGCACCTTCTTTGAGCGATTCATCGAACGACTTCAGAAGCACCTTCTGCTCCTTCGTCAGCCTGACTGGCGTTTCAATTTGAACCTTACACAACAGATCACCACGAGGTCCACCTCTAACTGGCTTTACTCCTTTGCCACGCATGCGAAATAACTTGCCCGTCTGCGTCTCACCTGGAATCTTGAGATTAACCTTGCCATCCAGTGTCGGCACCTCCATCTCACCACCCAACGTTGCTATTGTGAAGCTAATTGGCGCCTCACAGTAAAGGTTTGCACCATCACGCACAAAGATTGGGTGATCTTTAACGCGAACCTGAACATACAAGTCACCCGATGGCCCACCATGTTCTCCTGCTTCACCTTCACCCGCCAGGCGAATTCGGTCACCGGTATCAACGCCCGCCGGTATCTTAACCGAAAGTGACTTATTTTCTTCTTTACGCCCCCGCCCATGGCACTTCGAACAAGGGTTTTTAATCAATTGACCACGACCCCGACAAGTTGGGCAGGTCTGCTGTACAGAGAAAAATCCCTGCTGCATCCTCACTTGCCCTTGTCCATGACAAGTTGAGCAAGTTACCGGCTTACTCCCTTTTTTGGCACCTGTGCCATCACAGGTATCACAAGCAACCATCACCGGAACCCGTATTTTGATTTCGGTTCCGGCTACCGCCTCTTCCAGCGTTAAGTCCAGATTGTATTGAAGATCTGCCCCTTGCCGAACTGAGCTACGCTGACGGCCACCGCCCCCGCCACCAAAAATATCACCAAAGATATCACTAAAACTCTCTCCACCGGCACCCGGTCCGCCACCCATCGACGGATCAACCCCAGCATGACCAAATTGATCAAATGCCGCCCGCTTTTTCGGGTCAGATAAAATTTCGTAAGCCTCTTTTACCTGCTTAAACTTCTCTTCCGCATCTGGGTTATCTTTATTTCTATCGGGATGATATTTCATCGCCATGCGGCGGTAGCTTTTCTTTATTTCGCTATCGCTGGCATTTTGAGAAACACCGAGTAGTTTGTAGTAGTCTTCTTTTGCCATAATCCAGAACGCAGAGAGCCGCCAGGCAAGCTGGCGGCTTTTTAAACATAAATGAAAGAGGCTCCCAAACAGGGAGCCCCGCTAATAATTACTTCTTGTCGTCGTCTTTAACCTCTTCAAACTCAGCATCGACAACATCATCATCTTGAGCTGCAGCAGACTCTTCTGCCTGCCCTGTCTCACCTTCTTCAGCAGCTTGAGCATACATCTTCTCAGCCATTTTGCTCGATGCATCGGTCAAGGTTTTCGTCTTCTCTTCGATGAGCTCTTTATCATCACCTTTCAGAGCTTCTTCGAGTTCAGTGATAGCCGCTTCAATCCCGGACTTATCATCTGCTTCAAGTTTCTCACCCATCTCTTCCATTGACTTTTTAGTCGCATGAATCATCGAATCTGCCTGATTGCGCACATTCACCAGCTCATGCAGTTTCTTGTCTTCCTCAGCATGTGCCTCAGCATCTTTAATCATCTTATCGACCTCTTCATCCGAGAGGCCACTTGATGCTTTAATCACAATCGACTGCTCTTTGCCTGTCGCCTTATCTTTCGCAGAAACATTAAGAATACCGCTTGCATCGATATCAAACGCCACTTCAATCTGCGGCAGACCACGCTGTGCAGGTGGAATATCAGACAACTCAAAGCGACCCAGTGATTTGTTGCCACCTGCCATTTCGCGTTCACCCTGTAATACATGAACGGTTACCGCTGTCTGGTTATCTTCTGCTGTCGAGAAGATCTGTGAAGCATTCGTTGGGATTGTTGTGTTTTTCTCGACCAATTTAGTCATTACACCACCCATTGTCTCAATACCCAGCGACAACGGTGTCACGTCAAGTAGCAATACATCTTTAACGTCGCCACCCAACACACCCGCCTGAATAGCCGCACCCGCTGCAACCGCTTCATCCGGGTTCACATCTTTACGAGGCTCTTTGCCGAAAAATTTCTCAACAACAGCTTGAACCAGTGGCATACGCGTCTGACCACCAACAAGAATTACATCATCAATCTCTGATGCACTCAAACCGGCATCTTTTAATGCTTGCTCGCATGGCTTTTTAGTACGATCAACCAAACCTTCAACAAGAGATTCCAACTTAGCACGTGTTAACTTGACGTTAAGGTGCTTTGGTCCTGTTGCATCAGCCGTTACATAAGGCAGATTAACATCGGTCTGCTGACTTGATGAAAGCTCAATTTTTGCCTTCTCAGCTGCCTCTTTCAATCGCTGTAGCGCTAACGGGTCATTGTGTAGATCAACACCATTCTCTTTTTTGAATTCATCTGCAAGAAAATCAATAATCCGAAGATCAAAATCCTCACCACCCAGAAAAGTATCACCATTGGTTGAAAGCACTTCAAACTGGTGTTCACCTTCAATCTCAGCAATTTCGATGATTGAAACATCAAACGTCCCACCACCTAAGTCATAGACCGCAATCGTTCTATCACCTTCCTTCTTATCCATACCAAAAGCGAGTGCAGCTGCCGTTGGCTCATTGATGATACGTTTAACATCAAGGCCGGCAATCCGACCAGCATCTTTAGTCGCCTGGCGCTGGGAGTCATTAAAGTAAGCAGGAACGGTAATAACCGCCTCTTTAACTTCCTCACCCAGAAACGCCTCTGCATCTTTTTTCAGCTTCATCAAAATACGGGCAGCTACCTCTGGTGAGGCCATTTTCTTACCATTGGCTTCAACCCAAGCATCACCATTTTCTGCCTCAACAATTTTGTACGGCACCATGCTGATATCTTTCTGTACAACCTTATCTTTAAAACGACGTCCAATCAGACGCTTAATCGCAAATAATGTATTAGCAGGGTTCGTGACCGCCTGACGCCTAGCAGACTGGCCAACCAATACTTCATCATCACTGCTAAAAGCAATAACAGAAGGCGTTGTTCTCGCCCCTTCACTATTTTCAATGATTTTTGGTTTGCCACCTTCTAAAACGGCAACACACGAGTTAGTGGTTCCTAAGTCAATTCCGATAATCTTTGACATCAATCTCTCCAAATAAAAATTCTGTGTTTAAAAATATGTATGGCTTATATGTGAGGACTTATCTGCCGTTTTCAAGCCTGCTCATCAATTTTCTTTGTTTCTGGGGGCGGTGTCATCTGCTGAGAGACCACAACCATTGCCGGGCGAAGCAACCGCTCATTTAACAGGTAGCCCTTTTGAAAAACAGCAATAACGGTATTGGGCTCATGGTCAGCGGTCTGCTGCATTGACATCGCCTGGTGATACTCAGGGTTAAACCGCTCACCCGATGGGTCAACCTGTTTGATATTGAACTTTTCAAATACAGCATTGAGTTGCTGTAACGTCAGCTCAACCCCTTTTTTCAAATCATCGACAGACTCGCCTTTGCCCTGGAAAGACTCTAAACCCAGCTCAAGACTATCCATTACCGTCAATAACTCTTTACTAAATTTTTCCAGCGCAAACTTGTGAGCACTCTGCACATCTTTTTCTGAACGGCGTCGCAAGTTTTCCATTTCAGCTTTGACGCGCAGCAGGCCATCCCAGCTTTCATCTGCTTTGCCTTGCGCCTCTTTCAGCTGCAAAGACAGTGACTCAATAGTTGGTTGCGCTTGCGCCTCTGCCTCAACAGAACCCTCCACCACTTCCTCTGTTTCCAACGGGGTTACTGCTGAACTTTCCTCTTCAGAAACCTGCTCTTTTTGCTCTTCGCTCATTACTGCTCCAGTAATCTATTTCTTAACTAAAAAATAAAGACAAAGTGACGCCTCAAAAAAACTTTGAAGCCGACTTGCCAATCTATATGGGGATAACTATTTCTGATTCAAGGCCGAAGATAAAATTTTTGCGGTCATATCAACCAAAGGAATCACCTGCTCGTATTCCATCCTCGTCGGCCCGATAACACCAAGAACACCAATCGTCTCTTCATCCACCCGATATGAGGAGGTGACGATGCTGCAATGATCCAAAGGTTTGTACCCAGACTCCTCACCAATAAAGATCTGCACCCCTTCAGCCTCAACACAGCGATCAAGAATATGGATAATCTCCTGCTTTTGATTAAATGCATCAAAAAGTTGCCGCAATCTCCCCACGTCCGAGAGTTCATCAAATCCCATCAAGTTTGTCTCACCGGAGAGCACATAATCCCCAGTCGGCTTTTTTTCACTTTTAAA
>QNFJ01000024.1 GCA_003646305.1 Gammaproteobacteria bacterium
ATGCCAAACAGTTCAGACGCATGAGGCGAGCGGTAAAGAAGCTCAAGGGACATCTAGGGCGCGTTTATCGTGATCTACTTCGCAAGTTACCTGAGAAGCTCAAGTTAACCGGTCACCAACAGCAGTGCTTTCATCATGCCGCCAGATTACTCAAACAGACACATAGTAGCAAAAAGAAACTCTACAGCCTGCATGCCCCTGAAGTCGACTGCATTACATAAACGCTATGTATTTTCTGAGATGGAGCCGATAAGCGGAGTCGAACCGCTGACCTACGCATTACGAATGCGTTGCTCTACCAACTGAGCTATATCGGCTTGGCTTCTAGAGACTACTTAACAACACGTAATGAGGGTTTGTCTGGCTTGTCAGGCTTTTCTTCTGGCGGCAGTGGATCTTCGGGTGCCTCTTCTTCAAAAACCATTCCCTTGCCCGTCTCTTTTGAATAGACGGCCAATGCTGCATTAATCGGAACAACTACCGCCATGGGTGCACCACTGAAACGGGCACTAAACTCTATAAGATCATTACCAAGTAACAGCCCCTGTACCGCTGTCGGACCGATATTAAGAATAACTTTACCATCTGAAACCGATGACATTGGAACAACTACACCCGGATGATTCGCTCCGACCAGCAAATATGGCGTTTGGTCATTATCGACCAACCACTCATAAACACCCCGAATCAGGTAAGGACGTAATGTTTTCATCGGCAGATTACAGGTTAACCTCTAAGCCGAGAATCCTCTGCATTAAAGTATTTCTCTTCTTCGCTGAGGCTTTCCAGGAACGATTCCCGTTCAAAAAGTCGTTTTGAATAAGCTTTAATCGCATCAGCCTGTTTGGGTAATTCAATCCCCAATACTGGCAGCCTCCAGAGTAGAGGCGCTAATACGCAATCAACCAGTGTAAACTCATCGCTCATGAAATAGGGTTGTGCTGCAAAGACCGGCATAACAGATATCAACCTTTCTTTCAGAAGCTTTCTTGCTTTGGCCGCTTTTTTATCACTTGAAGCTTCAATTTCTGCAACGAGTGGATACCAGTCATCATCAATTCGCTGAATAATCGTTCTGAAACGAGCGCGAGCAACAGGATCAACTGAGCATAGAGGCGGGTGAGGAAACCGCTCATCGAGATATTCCATGATAATCCTGGAATTATGAAGGACAAGATCGCGATCCACTAGGGCAGGGAGCGTTCCATATGGGTTCAGATCGATAAAATCTTCTGGTGGTTCATCCAGATTTATAAACTCTATCTCCGCGCTGATTTTCTTTTCAGCCAGAACGATTCGAACACGATGAGATTCGATTCCTGTTTCTGAAGAAAATATGCTCATTACTGGTTTTCTATTAGCCGTTGTTACCACTGTCCAAACTCCACTGTGTTTTTAAAATGCGATGAGGAAATCACCATTTTTGGTCGATTTCCTCATCGGTTTAGAGCCAAGCCAGCAGAGCAGGCGACTCTATGAATGCCTACTTCTTAATGAATATCTTTCCAGAATTCTTTTTTCAGCGCATAAGCAATGACAAGAAAGAACAACAGGAAGAGGATCACTTTCCAGCCCAAGTTTTGCCTTTCAAGCTTTCCTGGCTCACCCACGTATTCCAGAAAGCTCACTAGGTCATTTACAGCCTTGTCAAATTCCTCTGTCGACATACTGCCTTCGGTCACTTTTTCAAAGTGGTCGAAAATCTTCACCGGAATGCCATCCGAGTCGGTCTCGTCTCTGAAAATCGCTTTTTGCACGCCTTGAAGCTCCCAGGCTATATTTGGCATACCAACATCTTTGAAAGCGATATTGTTCGTGCCAAAAGGTCTACTGTCATCCTGATAAAAACCTCTCAGATAAGTGTACAGCCAGTCTGACCCACGAGATCTTGCAATCAGTGACAGATCAGGAGGTGGTGTACCGAACCACTTCGTTGCATCTTTCGGATTCATGGAAACCGTCATGCCATCAAAGATTTTTTCACCCGTAAACATGAGGTTACTTTGCACCATTTGCTCGGGCATCCCCAAATCTCTAGCCATACGCGAATAACGCATGTACTTCGCTGAGTGACAGCTCATGCAATAGTTCACAAAGTACTTTGCACCTCGTTGTAATGATGCCTTATCGGTCAGATCAACCGAGGCGCTATCCAGATGAATGCCACTTGATGCAGCCGCCCAACCAGAAATAGTCAACATTAATACTGCTGCAATTTTCTTCATTTGTCTGTCACCCGCTCTGGAACTTCTTTATTCCGATCAAACCATCCATAAAACGGCATCAGGAAGAAAAAGCCAAAATAACTTATTGAAAATACTCTAGAGAGCATCGTGTTCGTTGGCGTTGCTGCCTGCATACCTAGCCAGCATAGCGCAGTGAAACTAATCACAAATACGGCAACAGCAACCTTGAAAACAATGCTACGGTAGCGAATTGACTTAACCTTCCCTCGATCCAGCCAGGGCATCAGGAACAACACAATAATCGCCCCGAACATTGCAATCACACCCAGGAACTTATCGGGAACTGCCCTCAAAATTGCGTAGAAAGGGGTGAAATACCATAGTGGTGCAATGTGCTCCGGTGTTTTCAACGGATCAGCAGGAATAAAGTTTGCGTGCTCCAGAAAGTAGCCACCCATTTCCGGCACGTAGAACATAATTGCGCAGAAGACGATCAGGAAGACAACCACACCAACGATATCTTTCACCGAGTAGTAAGGGTGAAAAGGGATTCCATCAAGTGGGACACCATTCGCATCTTTTAGTTTTTTGATTTCCACACCATCTGGGTTGTTTGAACCCACTTTATGTAGTGCAACGATATGTAGAAAGACAAGCATCACAAGAACTAGTGGAACCGCGATGACATGGAATGCAAAGAAGCGATTCAATGTCGCGTCAGAGATAACGAAATCGCCCCGAATCCAGAGCGCGATATCTTCACCGTAATAGGGGATCGCACCAAATAACGAGATGATTACCTGAGCACCCCAGTAAGACATTTGACCCCATGGCAGCAGATAGCCCATAAAGGCTTCAGCCATTAGTGCCAGGAATATCAGCATTCCGAAGGTCCAGACCAGCTCACGTGGTTTTTTAAATGAGCCATAAATCAGCCCACGAAACATGTGCAGATAAACAACAATAAAAAATGCCGAAGCCCCTGTCGAATGCATATAGCGGATCAACCAACCCCAGTTCACATCCCGCATAATGTATTCAACAGAGTCGAATGCAAGTGCCGCATCGGGTTTATAGCTCATGGTTAACCAAACACCGGTTAACAGTTGATTGATTAGCACCAGAAAGGCTAATGAGCCAAAGTAGTACCAAAAATTGAAATTCTTGGGTGCATAATATTTAGCTAGATGCTCATTCCAGACCTTCGTCAGCGGAAATCGATCGTCTATCCAATCTACGAAACCACTCATCAGGCAGCCCCTCCCTTATCTTCACCAATAAAAATTAGCGATTCATTAATATAATAATGTGGTGGAATCACCAAATTTGTCGGTGCAGGAACACCTGCATAAACACGTCCTGCCAAATCGAATTTTGAGCCATGACATGGGCAGAAAAACCCGCCCTTCCAGTCTTTCCCTAAATCGGATGGTGCCAGTTCTGGCCTGAATGTTGGAGAACATCCGAGATGCGTACAGATACCCACCGCCAGAAAGATTTCCGGATTGATCGAGCGACCTTTATTTTTGCAATACTCAGGTTGAATTGACTGATCCGAAACCCCATCACGCAACTCACCTTCAACCGCATCCAATGAAGCCAGTGCTTCTGGTGTCCTTTTTAAAATCCAGACCGGTTTACCACGCCACTCGACACGGATCAACTGACCAAGCTCTAACTTACTGATATCAGCCTCTACGGGCGCACCAGCTGCTTTCGCCTTTTCACTTGGCATCATCGAAGAGACAAAAGGAACGAGCCAAAACCCCGCTCCTACAGCCCCAACCACCGAAGTGGCCGCTATCAAAAACCGACGCTTGCCCTTGTCCACCACAGCATCACTACTCATTTAAACATCTCCAAATTGATGATTTAAAATCTATCAACAAACTAAAATTCATTCGTTCAATTATGATCTATAAAACCATAACGGTCAATCATTAACGCAAAACTCACCTGTAACTAATTGTTTTAAATGCTTTAATTTTATTGAATACTTTTATCCAGAATTTTCTTTAGCGCCGATATGAATGCTTCATTCTCTTCGGGAGAACCAACAGTCACTCTTAAGCAGCGATCAAGCAAGGGCATTGCGCCATGCAGGTTTTTAACCAGAACACCCATTTTTTTGAGTTCCGAGTGAATTGCAGAAGAATCAACTAACTGACCTTCCACCCTGAATAAAATAAAGTTTGCCTCACTGGGCATGGGCTTAACGCCCTTTATTCTCTCAAGCTCGGCAAACAGTTCAACCCTGTCTTGTCGAATTTTTGCTGTTTGCTCATCAAACACAACTCGGTTTTCCAGTGCAAACTCGGCGCTTAGCTGTGTCAGTGTATTGATGTTATAGGGCAGCCTTACTTTTTCAAACTGTTCAATCCAGCGCTCATCGCCCACCAAATAGCCCAGCCTTAAACCCGCCAAGCCCAGCTTTGAAACGGTTCGCATCACTAACAAGTTCTCATCAAACCTCGCACAATTCATAAAGCTGGCATCTGTAAAAGGTGCATAGGCCTCATCTAGGACCACAAGCCCCGGTGCCAGGCGAAGAATCTCTTTAATCTCAGCCTCATCAAATAGATTGCCTGTCGGATTGTTGGGGTAGGCAAGAAAAACGACTGCCGGCTGCTCCGCCTCAATCGATTCACAAATTGCCTTAAAATCGAGACTGAAGTCACTCGGGTTGAGCGGCACACCTTGGAATTTCAACCCCAGGCTCACCGCAATCTGTCGGTACATGACAAATGTTGGCTCTGGCGCCAATACAACTGCATCGGGGCCAGCAATCGCCATCAGAATAATCTGAATAATTTCGTCAGAACCATTCCCGAGAAGTAATCCTTTGCTTTCAGGAATGTCTTGGTAAGTGTAGAGCGCTTTTTTGAGCGCAACGGCAGCTGGATCAGGATACCGGTTAACCTCTACAGAGCGCACCTTTTCCAGCCATTTATCGATCATCGACTCTGGCCATGAGTAGGGGTTTTCCATCGCATCGAGTTTGATGCATTTGCCTGGATCAACTGTCTTATATGCTGAAAGTGCCTGTATTTCCGGCCTGATCAGCGATTCTACCCGCCTGTTTATACCCATAATTAGTGCTTCTTGATTCTATATTCAGCCGAAACAGCATGCGCAACAAGACCCTCTCCTCGCGCTAATAGCGCGGCCGTTTCACCTAAGCGGCTGGCCCCGTCGGGCGTACAACCAATTAAACTCGACCGCTTCTGAAAATCATAAACCCCTAATGGTGATGAAAAACGGGCAGTGCCTGATGTGGGTAGAACATGGTTTGGGCCTGCGCAATAATCTCCAACCGCTTCAGCAGTATAGCGCCCCATAAAAATGGCTCCCGCGTGCTCTATCCGCCCAGCGACTTTTTCCGGCTCATCTAATGAAAGCTCAAGATGTTCTGGCGCGATGCGGTTAGCAATTAGTATCGCCTCGTCAATATCTTTCACCTTAACCAACGCGCCTCTTGTTGCCAAAGACTCCCGAATGACTTCATCTCGATCCATCTTTTCAATAAGGCAGCTCATACTTTTCTGCACGGCATCCAGGAATTCTTGATCAGGGCTTAACAAAATAGATTGCGCATCTTCATCGTGTTCAGCTTGAGAGAAGAGATCCGCCGCAATCCAGTCAGGATCGGTTTTTCCATCACAAATAATTAATATCTCTGATGGCCCTGCAATCATGTCGATACCAACACGGCCAAAAACCAGTTTTTTTGCTGTTGCCACATAGATATTGCCTGGCCCGACAATCTTGTCGACACAAGGAACCGTCTCGGTCCCCCAGGCCAATGCGGCAATAGCCTGCGCGCCCCCAATCAGAAACAACCGATTAACACCAGCCAGATAGGCCGCCGCCATAACCAAACTGTTGCGTTTTCCACCCGGTGCGGGAGAGACCATGATAATTTCGGAAACACCCGCAACTTTTGCCGGAATGACATTCATCAATACGGACGATGGGTAGGCAGCCTTGCCACCAGGCACATAAACCCCAACTTTATCCAGCGGTTTAATCTGCTGACCTAGCAACGTTCCATCTTCATCACGAAACTGCCATGACTCCAGCTTCTGATGTTCCGCATAAACCCGAATCCGCTCCGCTGCAATTTTAAGCGCTTCAGCCTCCTGGGGCTCTAGTGAATGCCACGCCTCTTCAAGCTGACCTCTGCTTAACTCGAGGTCACTTGCCGAGCTAACACTATGATGATCAAAGCGCGCGGTACAGTCGACAAGCGCCGCATCACCCTTTTTTTTGATTGCCTCAATAATTTCTAAAACCCGCTGATGGATTTCAACATCAGACTGCTCTTCCCAGGCTAACAATTTTTCCAGCTCCTGATCGAAACCGGAGGTGGATGAATCTAATCGAGCGATCGCGATTTCAGCCATTTTCACCCGCCTGCCTATCAACTGCTTCGGACAGGTCATGAATCAACTGACTAACCAGCTTGTGTTTCATTTTCATCGACGCTTTGTTCACAACTAACCTTGAACTCACTTCCATGACCAGTTCCCAGGGCTCTAATTTATTTGCCCGCAATGTATTGCCCGTATCAACCAGGTCAACAATACAGTCTGCAAGACCTACCAGTGGCGCAAGTTCCATTGAGCCATACAATTTGATCATCTCAACCTGCTGCCCTCGCTCGGAAAAATACCGCTGAGCTGCCTTGACGTACTTTGTGGCGATGCGTAGCCGCCTTTTGCTGGGCTGGTAATCAACGGGACCGGCTGTCATTAACCGGCACCGTGAAATTCTTAAATCGAGAGGCTCATACAAACCTTCTCCGCCGTGTTCAACCAACACATCCTTTCCCGCAACACCAAGATCCGCTGCACCATATTCGACAAAAACAGGGACATCTGTTGCCCGAATCACCAACAGTTGAACATCGTCACGATTGGTTGGCAGAATTAGTTTTCGGCTTTTATCTGGATCTTCCGCAGGAACGATCCCTGCCTGCGCAAGCAGGGGGAGCGTCTCTTTATAAATACGTCCTTTGGATAAAGCAATTGTTAACATATTGTCACTCTTAGTTTGGAACTCTACGGATATTTGCACCTAACAGAGCCAACTTTTCTTCGATTTGCTCATAACCACGGTCAATGTGATAAATGCGTTCAATCACCGTCTCACCTTCTGCGACAAGACCCGCCAGGACCAGACTTGCCGAGGCTCGTAAATCGGTCGCCATCACCGGTGCCGCTGTCAGCTTATCAACACCTTTGCAGATTGCAGTGTTATGTTCGAGCGTGATATCTGCGCCCATGCGCTGCATTTCTTGAACGTGCATAAAGCGGTTTTCGAATACCGTTTCGGTCACCACACCAACCCCTTCGGCAACTATATTTAGAGCCGTGAATTGCGCCTGCATATCAGTCGGGAATGCGGGGTAAGGTGCCGTATGAATAGAAACCGCTTTGGCTTTTTTACCGTGCATATCCAGCTCAATCCAGTCATCTCCAGCTGTTATTTCCGCTCCAGCCTCCCTTAATTTACCAAGGACAGAGTCGAGCAATCCTGGCCTCGTATCTTTAACCTTAATCTTGCCTCCGGTCATTGCTGCTGCGACTAGGTAAGTGCCTGTTTCGATTCGATCAGGAAGTACATTGTAGGTCAGTCCATTGCCCGAAAGTGACTCAACCCCTTCAATAATAATTGTATCGGTACCCGCACCTGTTATTTTCGCACCCATAGCATTAAGGAAGTCTGCCAGATCAACAACTTCCGGCTCACGCGCCGCATTCTCAAGCAGTGTTGTACCATCTGCCAACGCTGCCGCCATCAACAGATTTTCTGTTCCGGTTACCGTCACAACGTCGAGAACGAAGCGACAACCCTTCAGCCTTTTCGCTTTGGCTCGGATATAACCATTCTCTACAATGATTTCAGCACCCATCGCCTCCAACCCCTTCAGGTGAACATCGACTGGGCGCGTGCCGATAGCACAGCCACCTGGCAGTGAAACCTGAGCCTCCCCAAAATGAGCTAGCAGGGGGCCCAACACCAAAATTGATGCTCGCATCGTTTTTACTAACTCATACGGAGCCTCAAATTGCTCAATGTGAGTCGGATCAATTTCCACATCCATCTTCTCATTCATAACCAAGCGGACACCCATCTGTCCAAGAAGGCTCATCATGGTCGTTACATCCTGAAGGTGCGGGATATTGCCTACCGTAACCGGAGAATCCGAAAGAAGTGTTGCTGCAATAATCGGTAAGGCAGCATTTTTTGCGCCTGAGATACGCAATTCACCCAAGAGAGGACCTCCCCCGGTAACAATTAATTTATCCATATAAAATCCATCAAAACCCTAATATTATTCGGGCGTAATCAGCCATAAAGTTAATGGCAAAAAGAGGCTAGCTAAGCTCTATCGGAAGCACCGAATCTAACCCGCTTACCCTGGCAATTGCCAGCATTTGCGAAGGAATATCACAATAGGAAAGCTGACTACCTTTCTGTTGCGCTCGGGAAACCCACTCAACAAGCAATGCAAGCCCGGCGCTATCCGCTCGCTCTACTCCTGACAAATCAATCAAAAGGGACTCTCTGCTCTCAATCAGTGGCTGCATCGCTTCGAGCGCCTGGATCACCGAACCAAAGCTCAAAACGCCCGTCAGCGACACCTTTCCTTCTGATGTTTCCTGAAGCTTAACCTGACTCATTCGCTGCACTCACTTCTTCCTGCCGGTCATCCGCCTTTCTATTCTTCTCTACCAGATCATTAATCACAGCATCGACCCCCTCGGCTCTCGCCTGACGGCTAAAACGGTCTCTATAACTTTTTAAAAGGCTAATACCTTCAACACGAATATCAAAAACCTTCCAGAAGCCTTCATTCAAGTAGAGATAATAAGCCATTAGAAACTCACCTCGTCCATCACGCCCCCCGTGACCACTACGACCAGATTGGCTAATTTTCGTCCGGACGATAACCTTGTCACGATTCGTATTAACACGAATCGGCAAAAATTGAACTTCCTTACCATCGTATTCAAGCAGTGCCTTGGCATAAATCCTCACCATCAACTGACGAAATTCTCTTTCAAAGCTGACTTGCTGCGCTTCTGTCATGCCTTTCCAGGATCGAGCCATCACTATTTTCGCCATCTTATGGAAGTCAAAATGTGGCAGAATCACATTTGCCACAAGTCCATGGAGTGCTTTATCTGACTCAGCATACAGCGTTCGACTCTCACTGATTTCCTGAAGAATTTTATCGCTGACCGATTTAACCAGCTGCTGCGCATCCTTTGGCTCAGCCGCGTGACTTGAAAAAACAAACATAAACAGCAGGATACTTAGCAGTTGCTTCATCACCTATTCCCCTTCAGCTTTGCTGAATAAAAACTGACCAATAAGTTCCTCTAGAACCAATGCTGATTGCGTCAGTTGAATCTCATCGCCATTGTTTAAAAAGTCCTCGTCCCCACCTGGTTCTAACCCAATATATTGCTCACCCAATAACCCCGCTGTATAAATACTCGCACTGCTATCGGTGGGTAGCGTATTAAACTCTGAAGCGATCATCATCTCGACCACAGACTCATACGTCTCCTTATCGAACTGAATCGACGATACACGTCCCACACGAACACCCGCCACAGTGACTGCGGATTTGACCTTTAATCCCCCCGAGTTTTCAAACCGGGCGGTAATTTTATACCCTTCTTTATCGTTAAAACCGGCAAGGTTACTCACCTGCATTGCCATAAAGAAAATCGCAGCAATGCCGATTGCAACAAACAGCCCCACGACTATTTCCATTGTTCTTGTTATTTGCATCCTAAATATCCCCAAACATCAATGCGGTCAAAATAAAATCCATACTGAGTATTGCCAATGACGAGATAACCACTGTATTCGTTGTTGCTCGACTCACACCCTCGGAGGTTGGGATTGCATCATAACCTTCAAATAAAGCAACCCACATGACAATAAATCCAAAGACGACACTCTTGATAATGCCATTCAAAATATCCTCATTAAAATCAATCTTAGCCTGCATTTGCGACCAATAGGCTCCATCATCGACGCCTAAAAGACCCACTCCAACCATGTGGCCACCAATCACTCCAACCACACTAAAAATAGCCGCTAACAAGGGCATTGAAATAAATCCCGCCAAAAAACGAGGTGCAATAATCCGACGAATCGGATCAACTGCCATCATCTCCATTCCTGATAACTGCTCTGTTGTCTTCATCAAACCGATTTCAGCCGTCAATGCTGAACCCGCCCGACCCGCAAATAAAAGCGCTGTAACAACCGGACCTAACTCTCTAACCAGTGAGGCCGCCACCATTACACCCAGTGATTCCTCTGCACCAAAATCAGATAACGTTGTGAACCCCTGCAACCCAAGCACCATGCCGATAAATAGCCCTGAGACGATAATAATTAAAAATGTCCGAACACCCACCGAATGCAGTTGAGCTATAACCAGTCGCGGTCTTAGCAACATCTCCAATGTTCCCATCAGGGTCTGCAAAAGGAAGAGAGAGCTTCGCCCCAGCTTTTCAAAAAGCTCTAGCGTACGCTGGCCTAGCTGCTGTAGTTTCTCAACCATCTTCTCTGCTCTCTTTAATCAACCGCAACCAGATCTTCAGCATAATCTCTGGCTGCATAATGAAAAGGAACCGGCCCATCTGCAAATCCATTCATAAACTGCTGAATCCACTCAGAATCAGAATGACGTAATTCATCTGGGGTTCCATGCCCGACGACCTTTCCACCCGATACTAGGTAGATGTAGTCTGCAATGGCGCAAGCTTCCTGAACATCGTGCGAAACAATAATGCTGGTCAAACCCAAGGCATCGTTAAGTAGTCGAATCAACTGCACCAGAACGCCCATAGAAATAGGATCCTGCCCAGTGAAGGGCTCATCATACATGATCATCATAGGATCAAGTGCAATAGCCCTTGCAAGTGCAACACGCCTAGCCATCCCACCTGAAAGCTCATTGGGCATTAAGTCACGCGCGCCGCGCAAGCCAACCGCCTGTAGCTTCATTAGCACCAAACTACGAATCATTGATTCTGGCAGCTTAGTGTGCTCCCTAATGGGAAAAGCAACATTCTCGAAAACCGTCATATCTGTTAACAGCGCACCACTTTGAAACAATAACCCAAGTTGCTTTCTCAGCCGATATAAATTCCGATGGCTCAATTCATGAACAGTTTGCCCATCAATTGTGATCGCCCCTTTCTGAGGATGCAGCTGCCCACCAATCAGCTTAAGCAGCGTTGTCTTTCCGGTGCCACTTGGCCCCATAATCGCAGTCACCTTACCTCGTTCGATCTCCATACTAATACCATCAAAGATCATTTTTGATCCACGACTAAAAGAGAGATCCTTTACCGAAACAAGCACATCCTTTGCGTTGACAACTGCTTCCACCATTTTAATATTTTTTATCCTAACGTTTGCATCTAAACCGAGCTATTTTCTATGAGGAGAGTGATATAAGTCAAATCAAGCACCTTGTTGCCTTGGCGAATTTAGATATTGGTTTAACAAACAGGAAAATGGCATAATTCTGCCGCTCTAATTCTTCTGGATTCTTACAAAAAGTATGCTGCTATACATTATCGGATTAATTGTTGGTTTTGCTCTTTTAATCTACGCCGCTGATAAATTTGTTCTAGGTAGCGCCAGAATTGCCCAGAACCTAGGCATATCCCCTCTAATTATCGGTCTGACAATTGTTGGATTCGGAACATCTGCACCCGAAATGCTCGTTTCTGGTTTCGCCGCATGGGAAGGTAATCCCGGCCTTGCAATTGGTAATGCCCTAGGTTCAAACATAACCAATATAGCGCTTGTTCTGGGCGTGACCGCGCTACTTGTTCCTATCGGAGTCCACTCTAAAATCCTCCGCCGTGAATTACCCGTACTATTTGCACTAAGCCTCATCTGCTACTGGCTCTTTCTTGATGGCGAACTAAGTCGTTCTGATGGCGCAATCATGCTAACTGGGCTTTTTCTCTTTTTGGGGTGGGTTATCAGGACTGCATTGGCCGATAAAGACAGGGCTGACGATCCAATATCTGAAGAAGTTTTACAGGAACTTTCAGGCCACATGGCAACCCGAACAGCTCTGCTCTGGTGCCTCGGGGGACTCATCGGCTTGATGGTTGCCTCACGACTTTTGGTTTGGGCTGCAGTGGAGATTGCCCATTTATATGAAATAAGTGACCTCATTATTGGCTTAACGATTATTGCTCTTGGAACCAGTTTGCCCGAACTGGCCGCCTCTATCTCCAGCATCCTTAAAAAAGAGGACGATCTGGCGATTGGTAATATCATCGGTTCTAATGTTTACAATCTTCTTGCCGTTCTTGCACTTCCTGGACTGATACACCCCGGAGCCATCGATCCAGCCATCATATCGCGCGACTTTCCCTTTATGCTGGCTCTCACTGGTGTACTGTTTATAATGGGTTACGGATTTAAAGGGGAAGGACGAATTAACCGACTAGAAGGTGGGCTGCTTTTTACTGCATTTTGTGGCTACCAGTTCCTTCTTTTCTCTACTCTCTCAGCGGCCTAACACCATGAATCGCAACAGGCAAAACCTTAAGCAACTCGGCATTGCCGTTATCAGAACGGAAAGTCGGGCTATTACGGCACTTGAAGAACGTATTGATAACAACTTTGTCCATGCCTGCGAACTGATGCTGAACTGCAAAGGCCGAATTGTCGTCATTGGAATGGGAAAATCAGGTCATATCGGCAATAAAATTGCTGCAACACTCGCCAGTACAGGTAGCCCTGCTTTTTTTGTTCACCCAGGAGAGGCTAGCCACGGTGACTTAGGAATGATCACCAAAAACGATGTCGTTTTAGCGCTCTCTTATTCTGGCGAGACAAATGAACTGCTCACCATTATCCCACTCATTAAACGGTTTAATATCCCCTTGATTGGCATGTCTGGAAACCCCAATTCATCCCTCGCCAAACAATCCACAGCACACCTGAATGTTAATGTAAGCGAAGAGGCTTGCCCGCTTGGCCTCGCTCCCACCTCTAGCACAACCGCCTCGCTCGTAATGGGTGATGCGCTCTCCGTCGCTTTGCTCGAAGTCCGGGGATTCACGAAAGAGGACTTTGCACTCTCTCACCCTGGCGGCAGTCTGGGAAAGAAGTTGTTGCTCAAGATTGATGAGCTTTTGCATACTGGAAATGCCATTCCATCCGTTTCCGATGCGGCCACGGTCAGTGAAGCACTTGTTGAAATGACCGCAAAGAAAATGGGAATGACCGCAGTAATGGACGGTAAAAACCAGCTTTGCGGGATCTTCACCGATGGTGATTTACGTAGAATGCTCGAGTCAAAACACGACCTTCACAATACTCGTGTAGGTGAAGTCATGTCCCGAAATTGCACGACATTGTCACCCGGCACACTTGCTGCCGAGGCACTCCAGAAGATGGAAGAAAAAAAGATCAACGCACTACTGGTGATCGACTCAAACAAGCGATTAGTTGGCGCACTTAATATGCACGATCTCCTTCGTGCTGGTGTTGTCTAAGGGCAAACTTATGCAAGATATTATTCAAAAAGCAAAACAAATCAGACTGGTCATTTTTGATGTTGATGGCGTCCTCACCGATGGCCGACTATTCTTCGACCAGAATGGTATTGAGTACAAAAGCTTTAACGCCAAGGATGGACAGGGACTCAAACTGCTTATGCAAAGTGGTGTACAGGTTGCCATCATCTCTGGCAGAAAGTCAGAAGCCGTCAAAATTAGAATGAAAAACCTTGGTATTCAGCACGTCTATCAAGGGCATGAAAATAAGATCGCTGCTTTTGAGTCACTCTGCAAAAACCTTGGCATTAAACCTGAACAGGTTGCCCATGTTGGAGATGACCTACCTGACCTTGCCATTATGACACGCGCCGGCCTTGCCGTTGCGGTTCAAGATGCACACCAAGAGGTGATCAAAAGAGCCGACTGGCAGACCCAATTAGCGGGCGGGAAAGGTGCCGCGCGTGAAGTCTGTGACTTTGTTATGGAGGCTCAAGGGACGCTTTCCGCCGCAATTCAAGAGTTTTTACAGTAGTCATGTCTGTTTATTAAAATGACAATACCAACACGGTTCTGGCTCTTTCTGGCACTAACCATTTCAGCTGTCGTCAGCTGGAATATTCTGGACATTTCCACATCGAAAAGAGACAAGAAAACACCATCCAGCCGCCAGATCGATTTTTACGCAAAAAATATCAATACATTGCAAACTAACGCCCAGGGGCAGCCTCAGAACAGACTGATCGCCAAAGTGGCAACTCATTTCGAGAAAGATGATCACACCGAGCTCGAGCAACCCATCGCAACGCTTTACGACACCAACTCGCCGCCCTGGGTTATTAAAGCCGAGCGTGGCCTCGTCACCGCTGAAGGTAAAAGAATCACTCTACAAAGAAATGTCTCTATCTACCGCGAGCCGACCAAAACCGCTCCAGAGATTCTTATTACAACTGAAAGCCTGCTTATTAAGCCAGACAAAAACTATGCCGAAACAAGCGACCCTATCCGTTTCCGCTCTGGCGATAATGTTATCAACTCTATTGGGATGAATGGCTACATAGGAAGACCAATGAAAATAGAACTGCTATCCAACGTACGGGGGGAATATGAGGCACCTTAATGGCTTATTTAGCGGCCTAATTATCGCGCTGCTATCAACGCCTTTGCTAGCATTGGAAAAGGACAGAGAACAACCCATTCAAATAGAAGCAAACTCTGCCACATTTAACGAGAAAGCTGGCACCAGCACCTATACCGGCGATGTTAAGGTGACCCAGGGGAGTTTCCGGTTCTGGTCAAACCGGCTAACTGTTTACAGCAAAAATGACAAAATGGATAAAATGATTGCCACCGGCCAACCCGTTAAGTTTCGGCAAACCCCAGAAGGGCAGAGTGAAGATATACAGGGAAGTGCCTTACAAATGGAGTATTACGGAAATAAATCACTCCTGATCATGCTAAAAGAGGCAAAGCTCTGGCAAGGAGAAAATATCACTACCAGCGAGCGTATTGAGTATGACAACCTTAACGCCATTGTTCAGGCCGGCAAAAAAACATCGGGCTCCCATCGTGTTAAAGTCATTTTACAACCCCAACAAAATACAAAATGAGCAATCTCTGCGCACAAAATCTTATCAAACAGTACGGTGACCGTAATGTTGTCGATGGCGTCTCGCTCAATGTTTCTAGCGGTGAAATAATTGGGCTGCTCGGCCCAAATGGCGCAGGAAAAACAACCAGTTTCTATATGATTGTTGGTCTTGTCTCTGCCGATAAAGGAGAGATCCTGATTGATGGCAAAGCGATCACCGATATGCCAATGCATGCCCGCGCCCAAAGCGGCATTGGCTACCTTCCCCAGGAGCCCTCTATTTTTAGGAAACTATCTGTCGAAGATAACCTCAGGGCTGTTTTGCAACTACGCAAAGATTTAACTGCAGGACAACAAGAGCTCCTGATCGACGAGCTTCTTCAGGAATTTGGCCTCAC
>QNFJ01000025.1 GCA_003646305.1 Gammaproteobacteria bacterium
GATTAAGGGATATGCAGCCTTTTCTTTAAAGTATGCCAATAGAAACAATGAAACAACATGCCGTATATAACCACTGTCATACGTTGAAATAATCTTGGGGTTATTCGAAAAATCACTTAGCTCGCTCAGCAAATAAGGTGCTAGCAAACTCTGATGCCCTTCGACTTTTTTAAACACATCCTCTGTTGGAGGTGAGGATATTGTTTTTAACTGATCAAAAATTTCATTAGCTGTGGTGTTTGAACTCATACTCTGCTCTGGTTAAGTTGATTCATCATCACATATGTGACTAAAACGTAAACGTGAAATAAAATAACGCCTGATTATTATTTGTAAATTCGTAGTGGGCTCAGTAACTTTTTGATTGCACCATCTGTAATTTAAAAGGTCTGTTGCTTTTTGCACCTCAAGAGAAAAACCCATTGCTATATTTTGAGCCGAATTTCGCTGGTTATTAGCACACAAATGTAGGATCTTTTTATTCAGCCTCAAGCCTTTTTGTTCTGCAGCCTTAAGTACGCTTTGATCTAACGCATTAGAGCAACTCTTTGCTCGCTCTACAACCGTACCAGATGAAGCTCCAGCAGACTGAATTGACTCAATCTGGCCACTTGATATACCAGATACAGCCATCAAAATAAGGACTAGGAAAAACGTTAATTTCATCTTCATCATAAAAAAGTTTAACTCAAAAAAAACGGCCTATATGGCCGTTTTTTTATCTGTGGTACAGGCAGTATCTATATAACTATTTAATGTCCATCATCGATATTACGTTTATCTTTAAACGTACGCCAGCCGCTAATCATCGTGCTCACCAGACTTTGACGGGACATTATGTCTTCACGTATAGCAACATAGACATGCATTATCATAAATAAGATGAGCACCCACATCATTAAATGATGAAACGTATGCACATCTTGGCTTTGTCCAAATAATGGAATAATCCAACCACTAAAATACGTATATTGCCAGCTATCGTAACCTGCACCTTCACCATATAAAGCTAGCCCTGTGAATATCATAAAAACTGTCCCCCATACGAACATGATATGCATAAAAATAACAGCCATTGGATTGTGACCTGTATATTTCCTAGGCTCTTTAGTTAAAAACGAATACCACAACGCCTCATGTAAAACACCATCCCAAAACTCCCCACTAAAAATTGGCGGCAAGAATATTTGGCGTGAATGAGAATTCCCGACAAAAGCCCAGTAGATTCGCCCCAAGAACCCAATAATGAAAATATAGGCCGCCGCAAAATGAGCAAAACGAATATACCCCATTAAAAAGTTATCGCTGGCTTCTCCAGGCATTGTCGGCAAAGGTGAGCCAATCAAATACCCACTGATACACAAGACAATAATGGCTAACGCATTTGTCCAATGCCATATACGAACCGGCGCTTCATACACATAAACAGCTGGTTCACTGTGAGATTTAGTAGAAGTTGACATAACAATGCCTCCGGTTACGAACCAATAGGCCCAGTTGTGACTGTTATCAGTTCTTCACCTTCTTCAGTCATCACATGTGTTGAACACGCTAAACAAGGGTCAAAACTATGGAGAGTACGCAAAATTTCAACCGGCTCATGTGGCACTTCAACCTTAGTATTCATCATCGACGCTTCAAACGCACCAATATTACCGGCTTCATCACGAGGTGACCCATTCCAAGTGGTTGGAACAACACACTGATAGTTCTCAATTTTGGTATCTTTGATTTTAATCCAATGAGCTAAAGCACCACGAGGAGCTTCAGTAAAACCAACACCTTTAGCTTCTTTTGGCCAATCTTTAGGGTCCCACATCTCACCACCGTGAGTGCTTGAATCGCCATTTTTGATATTAGCCATCAACTTATCAAAGAAGTAGATCTGCTTATCAGCCGCCCATTGCGCTTCAAGTGCGCGTGCTGCAGTACGTCCTAAAGTTGAAAACAATGCAGTGACAGGAACATCTAAAGTCTTAAGAACATAAGTTAGTTGATCCGTTATTTCTTTATCACCCTTCGCATAACCTATGACATAACGCGCCAATGGCCCAACTTCCATCGCATGTCCACGCCAACGTGGTGCCTTAATCCAA
This sequence comes from Gammaproteobacteria bacterium, assembly GCA_003646305.1. Classification (GTDB taxonomy): domain Bacteria; phylum Pseudomonadota; class Gammaproteobacteria; order Methylococcales; family UBA2780; genus UBA2780. The sequence goes on from QNFJ01000025.1 coordinate 2,097, forward strand.
GAATAACTAGCATTTTCATCAAGTTCTTCAATATTATGTTTAGAACCTTTAGCTGTACTGACATCAAAATCAGGCTCGGTAATGCCATCCCAAGGATGAAGCCCCTTAACACCATCAGGATATTTATACCAAGAATGAGGTACTTGCTCCTGAATTTGCTCTGGATCAGTCAAGTCAATCTCATGCACCTCTTTTAAATTGCCATTAATAATAGCGCCTCTAGGCATCATGAGGTTTTCAGTTGAATAGTCATTGGCCTTATCTGGAATATCACCATAAGACATGACATTTTGACTTGATAGGCCGCCACCATATAACCAGCCTTTATAGAACTGACCAACCGCCAATATATCGGGGATATAGACATTATCAATAAAGGTTTTAGTTTGTGTAAGGATCTCTTTAACCTGGTTGAGGTTAACCATATTAAGGCCACCAACACCACCCGTTCCATCCATATTTATCGGACATGGCACACCGCCAACAGTCCAGTTAGGATGCGTATCTTTACCACCAAAAATGGTACGGGTTTTCATGATTTCTTTTTGGAAATCCAATGCTTCAAGGTAATGTGTAACAGCCATTAAATCAGCTTCAGGTGGAAGCAAATAAGCAGGATTAGTCCAATAACCATTTTTAAAAGGACCTAACTGACCTGACTCAACAAATTTCTTTAAGCGGTTTTGCACATCACGAAAATAACCCGGTGAAGAGTTAGGGTGATGTGGAGATACCGACTGCTGCAGAGCAGATGTTGCTTTGGGATCAGCCTTAAGTGCATTAACTGGATTCACCCAATCAAGCGCATGTAAATGATAAAAATGCACTAAATGATCATGAACCTGTAAAGACAATTGCATGATATTTCGAATGCTATTGGCATTTTCAGGAATATTAATTCCTAATGCATTTTCTACTGATCGAACTGATGTTAATGCATGTGTACCCGTGCAAACACCACAAATACGTTGCACAAAAGCCCATGCATCACGTGGATCGCGGCCTTTAAGAATAACCTCTAGCCCACGCCAAATAGTGCCGGATGAAACGGCATTAGTAATAATATTTTCTGAATTGATATTCACTTCAGCTCGCATGTGACCTTCAATCCTTGTGACAGGGTCTACAACATGACGAGTACCTGAGTTATCTAAAGTGTACCCATTAGGTGTTTTAATAACGCTCATTATTCTTGATCTCCTTTACTCTGTGTACGTTTCAATGCCGATACAGCAGCATGTACCGCGACTGCTCCACCTACAACGGTGGCAGCTGCAATGCCGACTTCATCTGCATTTTCTTCAACACCAAATTGATGAATACTTGTTAATCGGTTGTAGAAACCACCTTTGTCCCAGAAACCATCTTCAGAACAGCCAATACAAGGATGACCCGCTTGAATTGGGAATGAAAGACCGCCATTCCAGCGAATAGTAGAACAAGCATTATAGGTAGTTGGCCCCTTACAACCCATTTTATATAGGCAGTACCCTTTTCTTGCTGCTTCATCATCCCATTTCTCAACAAATTGGCCTGCATCAAAATGTGAACGGCGATAACACTTATCATGAATACGTTGACTATAAAACATTTTCGGACGCCCTTGCCTATCAAGAGAAGGAAGTCTTTCAAATGTCAAAATATAAGTAATGACCGCTGTCATTACCTCAGCAATCGGCGGGCAACCTGGCACTTTAATAATAGGTGCATTACCTAAGTCTGGCACCTTATGAATGGGGGTTGCACCCGTTGGATTTGGTGAGGCTGCTTGTACACAGCCCCAAGATGCACACGAACCCCATGAAATAATTGCTTTCGCATGTTTAGCCGCGTGACGCAGTTGTTCGGTATATGGCTTACCAGCAATAATGCAAGACATACCACCCGTATGCTCTTGCTCAAGGCCTGGGTTACCCTCACACGCTAGAATATAGTTACCACTATACTTCTCGATTGTTTCTTCAATAATCGCTTCAGCTTGATGTCCGGCCGCTGCCATAATCGTATCGTCATAATCCAGCGAAATCATGGAAAGAATAACGTCTTTAGCTAATGGGTGAGCAGAACGGATAAAAGATTCAGAGCAACAGGTACACTCTAGACCATGTAGCCAAAGCACTGGAATACGTGGCTTAGTTTCCATTGCATGAGCTATTTTCCCTGCATACGCAGGACTCAAACCCATTGCAGCCGCTGTTAACCCACAAAACTTCAGAAAGCTTCGGCGGGTAATACCCTGCCTACGCATTACGTCATAAAATGTCTCTACCATTGCCATCGCCTTATCCCCTTTCCATATTTATAAGTGTTTTTCTATCAATAAAACATACACTCTTTATTCCCAAAGACAAAGACTATTTTGCCCGCTCCTTTTGTTATTTAATATGGATAGAGCATTTAGTTATATGCCGCTATTTTTTTGCAAAGTACGTATACATTTTTGTCGTTTAGTGCAATTATTCTTTCCAAATCTAAACATTACTTAAGACATAAAAATAATGAAAAAAACTCTCATCTTAGGCATCGGCAATATTTTATGGGCTGATGAAGGTTTTGGTGTACGGACTGTTGAACACCTTAATAAAACTCATCAATTCGATGAAAATGTAACGCTGATGGATGGCGGGACACAAGGCATTTATTTAGTCCAATACGTTGAAGAAGCTGATATTTTAGTTGTTTTCGACGCCATTGATTATGGTCTTGAACCTGGTGAAATGAAGCTAATTGAAGGTGATAACGTACCAAAATATATGGGTGCTAAAAAAATGAGCCTCCACCAAACTGGCTTCCAAGAAGTATTAATGATGGCTGACATGTTAGAACACTATCCAAGCCACCTCTTACTTGTCGGCGTTCAGCCTGTTGAACTTGAAGACTTCGGCGGCAGTTTAAGAGAAAAAACACAGCAACAAATTGAGCCGGCTATTAACGCTGCGCTTGACTGGTTAAAGCAATTTGATATCCATGCAACAAAAAGATTAGAAACAATTGCGCAAGAAGACTCCCTATCTGGACATGAAGTGAGTATGGATAATTACGAAAACAATCGCCCGTCAGCCGAATTAGCCAGCCGAACCGGCGACGACCGGGTTATTCATTCAAAAGCTTTCCATATTGAATACAAACCCTACCCGCTTGAACAAGAAGACACTATCAGCTGTGACGTCGACCACCGAGGCAAATACTAATATGTGTATTGGACTTCCTATGCAAATAATGGAAACCGGGTTTGGTTACGCAAAGTGTGAAGGTATGGGTCAAAAAAGAACAGTCGACACGTTACTCATTGGCGAACAACCTGTTGGAACATGGGTACTGATCTTTCTTGAAAGCGCCAGAGAGGTGCTCACTCCCGAGGATGCAAAAAAAATAACCGATGCTGTCACCGCCGTTGATTTAATAATGAGCGAGAATGGGCAATTAGCCACGCAAGGTATGGAAGAAAATGCCATAGACGCCTTGTTTGCCGACCTGATTGGCCGAGAACCACCAAAACCCCCTTCACTTATCGCGTTTGAAGAAAACCAACGTAAACTTAACGGAGAGTAATATGCCATCCCCTTTGATCGACAGTATGATCGAACAATACAACTACCCTGTTCTTAATGAAACATCCATTGATGAGTTCATTAACGCTCAACAAGAATCAGTTTTGTTTTTCACAGAAAACCCAACACGCTTTCCTGAAAGTGATGATGTTGCAATGATTCTGCCTGAGCTTGTTTCTGAGTATGGAAACCGTTTTGCTGCCGCTGTAATCGATCAAAAGTCACAGCGCAAGCTGCAAGGTCGCTTCGGCTTTAGAGAGTGGCCAACATTGGTTTTTCTTCGTAAGGGCGAGTATTTAGGCCATATCAGCCGTGTTCAAGATTGGAACGATTACATTCTAGAAATTAACAAGCTACTCACATCTGCTCCTAAGCCTACACCAGGTATTGGCATTCCCGTTGTACAAGCATCATCTGGCTCAGGCCGCAGCTAACTTCACCTTAGGAACATATTAATGAAAAAAATACATATCCCTGTCACTGTAGTTGGCCGAGGCTCTCAACCTGCTGATGAAGATGGCGCCGAAATGACTTTTATGGCGATGCCATCTGGCATGACGACATTTGCTGCTCCAATTATTCCTGAGCCAGAAGAAACAGTTGGCATGGAAAAAGCCATTGCCCTTGCTGAAGATATTCATCAGGCACTAAATAATCAGACGGCTGATAAAAAAGCCATCGTATTTGAACTTGATTCACTAGACCAAAACAATAAAATGTTTATGGACCAGCTGCTGGGTGACGGCGAAGTAAGTGCCCAATGTGGTGGCGATATCAATGCTGAAATTCAAGAGTCGGTACTAGCCGGTTTATGGCGCGTGCATTATTTGGATAACAATAAAAATATTATCCGAGACACGATGGAAGTAGCGGCTATCCCTGGCATTATTAGCGAAATGACCTTCCAAAACGCTCAAGAAAACTTAGATGTTGATGCTTTAAACATCCCTGACACTGTCTACAATGCTCCGCCATTACTGGTTGAAATTAGCGATAAACTGCCCAATTACAAGTCCGGTGACGAGCCTCACGTCATTAACCTTTCATTGCTCCCTCATACCGAAGGAGATATTGAATTCCTATCCGATAGCTTAGGCATTGGGCCGACGGTCATTCTTTCTAGGGGTTACGGTAATTGCCGAATTAGCAGTACCGGTACAAAAAATGTTTGGTGGGTGCAGTATTTCAACTCTCAAGACACCTTAATTTTGAACACCATCGAAATAAGTAAAGTACCTGAAGTTGCCATTGCGTCAAACGAGGACCTCGAAGACAGCGCTGAACGGTTAAACGAAATTCTCAGTTTATACCGCTAGGAAAAAGAATAATGGATGACGCAATACTACCCGGATCTTTTGGCGGCGATACCAACAAAATAGACAACGATACAAAGCTTGAGTGCAAGATTTGCTGGTATGTGTACGATCCTGAGAAAGGTGATGATTATTGGCAAATTGAACCAGGCACACCTTTCTCTGAACTGCCTGAACACTGGACCTGCCCTGAATGTGACGGCAAAAGTGTCGACTTTATGGTGATTCTTTAATGCTCGAAGCGCCTGCAACAATTGATGAGCAATTACTTGAACAAAAACGCGCTCAAGTCGTTAGTGTATTTAACACCATTAACACTGAACGCATGAACGATATTCCCATCCTCAATCATAAATTAAGCGTTAGCCTTATTGGCCTACAAGAGTGGAACAATAACTACCTTGGCATTTTGGTAACGCCTTGGTTTATGAACATCATTATGCTGCCTAACCAAGCTGATGAATGGAGTGATATTCCTGAGCTCAGCAGTGAGAAATATGTATTTCCTTCTGGAAATTACAAATTTTTGATGGGATTTGAACCTGACATTGGCAAGTATCAAACCTGTTCGCTTTTCTCTCCAATGTTTGAATTTGCGGACAATCAAGCTGCGATAGAAACGGCGCAAGCCGCTATAACCGAGTTAATGAACGATGAAAACATTGAGACAACTGATATTGATAGTGAACAAATTCAACGCATATGGGAAGGAGAAGAACTCTTACCAGAAGGCATAAGAGATGGGGAGTTAACAAATGATGGAACTACCCCCAAAACTGCCCTCTCTGAAGAAGCAGAACCAGTAGCAACGGTGTCATTAGAAGAACGTATGCATGAACCTATCAGCCGCCGGAAATTGTTACGAGGCGCCTTTCTCAACAAAAATGAAGTGAAATGAGTATCACTGAGGGCCACATCAACATTGAGATGTGCTTGGGCACCGGCTCTAAGCCCATTGTTAGTATTACCTCCAATCGCCCTACCCAAGCCTGCAAAATCTTTATTGGCAAAACACCTGAGCAGGTTTTATCTGTTGTTCCCTTATTATTTAATGTTTGCGGTGTCGCTCAGTCACGCGCTTCTTTATCAGCCATTCAACAATGCCTGAACATAACACCCAAGGCTCGGCACGAAATTGCACGGGACATGTTATTACTCGTTGAAAACTCTAAAGAGCACCTGCTGAAAATTGAATTAAGTTGGCCAAAGCTGTTTGGCTTTCCCATCACAAGCAAAACATTACCCTATATAAGTCAGCTCACCTCCCTCTTTGAAAAGACATTATTTGATAACCATGCTTTTCAACTTGATAGCTCTCTTAATACTCACTATTTACACGTTGAGACACTCATTGACGAACTTGATGACTATTTAGAAGCCACCGTTTTTCAACAGCCTCCCAATAGCTGGTGTCAAGATGGCAACATCGAAACACTTTTAAGTTGGGCTGAAAAACAAAGCACCACCGCCATGTCGAGTATCGCTTTCATTTTCAAAAATGACTGGTTATCTCAAGGAGTAAGTTCTTGTTTACAGCTGCCTAAACTTAATGAACAATCATTGCTTACACGGCTTAATGACGATGACGCTCATCACTTCATCCAATCTCCACAGTGGGAAGGTAGTTGTTATGAAACAACCGTGTTAAGCCGCCAATTATCCCAGCCAATCATTAAGTCTTTAAATAATGAATTTGGCACGTGTTTAATTACACGTTGGACAGCGAGGCTTGCTGAATTAGCGATTATCCCCCAGCAGTTGCGTAGCCTGTTACAACAGTTAAAAAAGGCGCGGCCTAGCGACACAGCAGATAGTGCCGCTACAACAGAACTTGCACAAGTAGAAGCCGCCAGAGGTCTATTGGTTCATCGAGTGACTATTGAAAACGGCTTAATTAACCAATATCAGATACTTGCCCCTACTGAGTGGAATTTTCACCCTGAAGGGCTTATCAAACAGTGCTTAGAAAACATCAACAATAGCAAACAAGTTGAAAATATAGCCCACCTTGTCGTTAATTCCATAGACCCTTGTGTTGGTTATAAATTGAGTATTCAGCATGCATGAAATGTCACTTTGTGAAGGCATTTTGCAAGTGCTAGAAGCTGAATCTAAAACCCAGAGTTTCAAGCGCGTCAAAACGGTCACTCTTGAAATTGGAGAACTTTCGAGCATTGAGGTTGAGGCGATGATTTTTAGTTACGACGTAGTAACACGTAATACATTAGCTGACGGTTCTAAGCTTTGCATTGTTAACACCACTGGTACAGCCTGGTGTATGAAATGCAGTAAAGAAGTGAATATAAAAAAACGGTTTGACGAATGCCCTGACTGCGGCAGTTACCAATTACAAGTAACGGGCGGTGAAGAAATGAAAATAAAAGAATTGGAGGTAGAGTAATGTGCACAGTATGCGGATGCGGTGACGGTGAGACAAGAATTGAAGGTGAGGCAGACCAGCAACATAGTCATGAACACCCTCATACCCACGATCATGACCATGAGCACACTCATGAGCATGAAACGAGTTCAAGTCACGATCATCACTATGGTCACGGCCCTGCCCATGCGCATGCACCCGGCATGAGCCAAACAAGAATGGTTCAAATAGAGCAGGATATCCTCGGCAAGAACAATGAATATGCCCAAAAAAATAGGCAGTTGTTCGCCAGCAAAGGTATGCTCACCTTAAATCTTGTCTCCAGCCCTGGATCAGGCAAAACCACCTTACTCACAGAAACGTTAACGGCATTAAAAGATGAGTTGCCAATGGCCGTTATTGAAGGCGACCAAGAAACCAGTAACGATGCCGAAAGAATACGAGAAACGGGTGTTCCCGCTATTCAAATCAATACAGGCAAAGGCTGTCACCTCGATGCTCATCAAGTGGGCCATGCCATACAACATTTGTCACCGGAAGATACAACGACACTTTTTATCGAAAACGTTGGCAACCTTGTTTGCCCGGCTGCATTCGACTTAGGTGAGGCTCACAAAGTTGCTATTTTATCGGTAACAGAAGGTGAAGATAAGCCCATTAAATACCCTGATATGTTCCACGCTGCCGATTTATTACTACTCAATAAGATAGATTTACTGCCTTATTTAGATTTTGATATGGATAAATGCATTGAGTATGCTCGTCGCGTAAACCCTGGCATTCAAGTACTGAAGGTCTCCAGCAAAAGTGGTGAAGGTATGGATGATTGGTATCAATGGATACGACTATCACGTCAGAGCAAAATGATTGGCTTTAATCCGCAAACACAATCCGAAGAAAACGTTAAAACAGCCTAATGCAATCGCAGCCCAGCATTCTCATTTTTGACGAAAACACAGAGACACTATCGTCAATAAAAGCGCTTATATCCGATGCTTTTGACGTTCATATTGCCAATGATATAAAGCAGGCAGAGTGCGTGCTTCAACAGCAATGGATTCAAGTCTTCATATCCAAGCAAAAACTTGCGATTATTGATGAAAAATTTTCAGACATAATTTGGTTGGTGCTGTCCGATGAAAACTCTCAAAAAGATGCGTTAAAAGCTATTAACAACTCCGAAGCACAACATTTTATTTGCCCGCCTTGGAACACAAACGACATCAGCGTAAAACTTACAAGCGCACTACATGTTTTCAATCTACAACGCGACATCGAACGCTTAACAGTAGAACTAAAACTTAAGCCTGACACCATTGACAAAGCAATGGTTGAAAAACGACAGGCTTTAAAAGCACGTTTTGACTGGGATTCCGGCATCATTAGAAGCCCAGACAGTGTCATGAATGGTGTATGCAACCTGATACGTAACGTCGGTCCTTTTGATGTCAACGTACTACTTTCAGGCGAATCTGGCACGGGTAAGGCGTTATGTGCCCAAGCGGTTCATTACAATAGTCTTCGTCAAAGCAATACATTTACTACTGTGAACTGCGCGGCCCTATCAGATGAATTATTAGAGAGCGAATTATTTGGTCACATACAAGGATCTTTTGTGGGCGCTACAGAAAATAAAATAGGGCTTTTTGAACAAACTGATGGCGGCACGATTTTCTTAGATGAGATTGACGAAACTTCTCCAGCTGTTCAAGCCAAATTGTTACGCGTTATTCAAGAAGGCGCTGTTCGACCAATTGGTGAGAGATTACCCCGCCAAATTAATGTAAGGGTGATAGCTGCAACCAACCAAGAGCTTAAAAATGACGTCATCAACGGCAAGTTTCGCCAAGACCTATTCTATCGTTTAAGCACCTTTGAAATACACACGCCTCCCTTAAGAGAACGTAAAGAAGACATCATTCCATTGGCCATTAACATTTTAAATAATGTCATGGAACAGTTGGGAAAACATGTAAAAGGCATCACTAATGAGGTGTTAGAGTCACTAACGGAATACCACTGGCCAGGCAACATACGAGAACTACAAAATGAAGTAACGCGCATGTTGGTACTTTGCCAAGAAGATTACTTATCTGCAAACCTGCTATCACCACAGATTTTACAAGCAACGCCTGAGGAGTCCGTTGCAGACATTAATATGCTAACCGGTATTGAAGGCTCACTAAAAGAGAGAGTTGAATCTTTAGAGTCCATCGTTATTAAAGAAACCCTTATGCGATTACGCTGGAATAAAACCAAAGTCGCTGAAGAGCTTGGCTTATCACGGGTGGGCTTAAGAAACAAAATGGAACGGTACGGGCTTGAGCAAAACTCATCCGTTAAAACCTTAACCGGTGTTGCCTAAGTCGCTATTAAGCCATGCTACTGAACTCTGTTCAAAAAATTAATACTGAGCTAACCATTGTCGGCCGCACCTTGCGTATTAAAGGATTGGTGCAAGGTGTTGGTTTTCGCCCTACTGTTTGGCGGCTTGCTCAAGATTTAAGGTTAACCGGCCATGTTTTAAATGATGGAGATGGCGTGTTAATACATGCCTTTGGCAGCGAAAACCAGATACTTCAATTTATTTCAGACATAGAACAAAACTGCCCTCCTCTGGCACGTATTGATAGTATTGAGCACACTCATCTTGAGCAACAGGCACCCACTGACTTTTCCATTATCACCAGTGACTTATCCAGGCCACATACGGGCATTGCTCCTGATGCCGCAAGTTGCTCTAGCTGTATATCTGAAACACTTGAGCCGAATAGCCGATATTACAACTACCCTTTTACAAACTGCACGCACTGTGGACCACGCCTCTCCATCATTAACGCCATTCCTTACGATCGGCAAAATACCAGCATGGCTTCGTTTAAAAAGTGCCCCGATTGTGAAGATGAATATAATGACCCTGCAAATCGCCGCTTTCACGCCCAACCCGTTGCCTGCCCAAGCTGTGGACCTAAAATTTGGCTGGAACCGGCCGTTGAAAAGAGCGAAATAAATACCATTAACGTGGCCGCTAATTTAATCAAACAAGGTTCTATTTTAGCCATTAAGGGTATATCAGGTTTTCACTTAGTCTGTGATGCAAGCAATGACACTACCGTTGCTCGCTTGCGCCAGCGTAAAAACCGCAAAGCAAAGCCTTTTGCATTGATGGCTAGAAACATCAACATCATCAAGCAATATTGTTTAGTGAATACGGCTGAGGCTGATTTATTAAAATCGCCTGCGGGCCCGATTGTTTTACTCGATAAAAAAGGCTCGTTGAGTTTAGCTAACGAGGTAGCCGACAAACAGAACACGCTTGGCTTCATGCTTCCAACCACACCTTTGCATCACCTTTTGTTACAAGACATTAACACGCCGCTTGTGATGACATCAGGGAACCCCAGTGGTATTCCTCAATGCATAGACAATAATGATGCCATTGAGAAACTACAGGGTATTGCTGATTATTGGTTATTAAATAATAGAGACATTACTAGCCGTGTTGACGATTCTGTGGTTCGCGTTATACAAAACAAACCCCGTATTTTACGGCGATCACGAGGCTATGCGCCCACCTCCATAAGATTGCCCGCTGGGTTTGAGAAATCACCCGACATACTCGCTTGTGGTGCAGAACTAAAAAACACTTTTTGCCTTGTTAAGGATGGAAAAGCGATTATTTCCCAACACATGGGAGATTTAGAGAACGCACAAACCTATGCTGATTACGAAAAGAATCAGGATTTATATCAAGCACTCTACGCACACGAACCCAGCGCTATTGTTATAGATGCACATCCTGAATACCTATCCAGCAAATATGGCCAAGCTCTGTCTGAAGAAACCAACTGTCCGCTTATTACCGTCCATCACCACCACGCGCACTTTGCGAGCTGTTTGGCGGATAACCAATGGGGACTTAATGAAGGCAAAGTGCTTGGGGTTACATTTGATGGCCTAGGTTTAGGTGCAGACAATACCTTATGGGGCGGTGAATTTTTGCTTGGTGATTACACCGGCTACGAACGATTAGGATCAATGAAACAAGCCGCGTTAATGGGTGGCTCTCAAGCCATTTATCAGCCCTGGCGCAATACTTATGCACAATTAAAAGCGCACTTTGACTGGGATGAATTAAATAACACGTACCCTCAACACGACTTATTATCAGCTTTAAATAAGCAGCCATTAAAAACCCTTAACAACATGTTAGAAAAGAACTTAAATTCTCCGCTTAGCTCTTCATGCGGTCGTTTATTTGATGCTGTTGCTGCTGCCATTGGTATATGCCGTGAAAACATTCACTATGAAGGCCAAGCTGCTATCGAGCTTGAAGCTTGTGTGACAAAAGAAACTATGGCCGATGAACTGTCACGCGCGTATAAATTTGATATTTGCCAAGCTAATGAAAATAGCATACCTGTTATCGACAGCAGCCCCTTATGGAACAGTTTACTAGTCGATATCGATAACAACGTGCCTCCGCATATCATGTCTGCCCGCTTCCACCATGCCCTCATTAACGCAACGGTCGATATGGTCTGCCGGATAGCAGAGCAGGCAGGAACAGCGACCGTCGCACTGACTGGTGGCGTTTTTCAAAATGCATTATTGCTACGTTACACCGATGAGAAACTAACGCGGTTAGGCTATAAGGTGCTAACTCATTCAACTATTCCAGCTAACGATAGTGGTCTTTGCTTAGGCCAAGCCACTATCGCACTAGCTAAACTTGTAAAACATAAAGAGGTTCAACCATGTGCTTAGGCATTCCTGGCCAAATCATTGAAATACTAGATGCCGACAACTTGCTAGCTAAAGTAGATGTCGCTGGTGTTAAACGCCCTGTTAACATAGCTTGCATTGTTTCTGACGATCACACAGCTCAAGACTGCATAGGTGACTGGGTACTTGTTCACGTGGGTTTTGCCATGAGCATTATCGATGAAGAGGAAGCAATAAAAACACTGGCTCTACTAGAGGAGCTTGATGAATTTCAAGAAGAAATTAACGCAATGCAAGCAAGTGCCAATGCAAGTCAGTGAGTAAAACTAACAACCCACTACATGACTTATATCCTTTTTTGCATGGCCAAAAAAAAGATGCTGCTAGTGAAAAAAAGGCATTACTGGAATCAATTCGTCAAAAGTCAGGCGATTCTATTGATGTGAAGCAGCGCTTCTTTTCAAATAATGCTGAACAGCTCATTGCTGCTGCTCAAGCTATTACTGATACATACAAAAATAATGGCCGTTTATTCACTATGGGTAATGGTGGTTCAAGCTGTGATGCCGCCCACCTTGCTGTCGAGTTTCAGCACCCGGTAACAGCTGGCCGCCCCGCACTTCCTGCCGTTAATTTATGCATCGACACAGCAATGATCTCAGCCGTCAGTAACGACGTTGGTGTTAAGCACGTCTTTGTTCGCCAACTGGGCGCGCATGCACGTGACAATGACTTACTCGTTGGTTTTTCCACGAGTGGAAATTCAGAAAATTTATTAGCCGCTTTTAGTAAGGCCAAAGACATTGGGATGACCACCATTGGCTTTGCGGGTAGTGACGGTGGTGACATGAAAAGTAGAGGCTTAGTCGACCATTGTCTCGTGGTAGACAGTGACTCCATACACCGAGTGCAAGAAACCCACGTAGCGTGTTATCACATTCTTTGGGATCTAGTACATACCTTATTAGCAGACCAACGTGGTTTGCTTGGCAAACAACAAGAAGAAATACTATGAAATATGTAGATGAGTTTCGTGACCCAGCAAAAGCTAAGGCATTAATTGCTAAAATCAATGGTCTAAAGGATAGCCTCAATGCTAGCGAGAAGAGTCCCTTGCAACTAATGGAGTTTTGCGGCGGGCATACACATACTATCTTCCGCTACGGTATTGAACCGATGCTACCAAATTGGCTAGAACTCGTGCATGGCCCAGGCTGCCCTGTTTGCGTATTACCTATGGGGCAAGTAGATGACTGTGTTGCTTTAGCAGAACGCCCTGACGTTATTTTCACGACCTTTGGCGATGCCATGCGAGTACCTGGGTCAAAGAAAAGCTTATTACAGGCGAAAGCTGATGGCGCTGATATACGCATGACCTATTCACCAATGGATTCGCTAGAACTTGCGCGTAA
>QNFJ01000026.1 GCA_003646305.1 Gammaproteobacteria bacterium
AGCTGACGGGTTGGCGTGAGAATCGAGCCATTGGGCAGTCACTGGATAAAGTTTTCTTTATCATTAACGAAACAACGGGAAAAAAAGCGCTTAACCCTGCGGAACGCTGCATGAAAGAGGGGCGGATTGTCGGGTTGGCGAACCATACTGGGCTTGTTCACCGTGATGGGCATACGATTTCGATTGAAGATTCTGCTGCACCTATTCGGCATGAAGATGGTGAAATAACAGGGGCTGTATTGGTTTTTCATGATGTGACGCAGACACGTAGTATGGCAAAAGAGCTGGAATTTCACGCGAACCATGACGAGTTAACCGGGCTGATTAATCGTCGCCAGTTCGAAGAGCGGTTGAGCCGTTGTTTAAAGTCATTAAGAACAACACATGCGGACTATGCCCTGTTTTACATGGATCTTGATCAGTTTAAAGTGATCAATGACACTTGTGGGCACCAGGCGGGAGATGAACTGCTATGTTTGCTGACAGCACTTATAAAGCCTCGTCTGCGTGAACGTGACACATTTGGTCGCTTGGGTGGTGATGAGTTTGGCATCTTGCTGGAGCATTGTCCGGCTGATAAAGCCCTTCAGATTGCTAATGAAATTAGAGAGTTGATAGAGGACTTTCGCTTTCCCTGGGAGAATCAGGTTTTCAACCTCGGAATCAGTATTGGCATGGTCAACCTGATGGATGTTTGGGATATTGAGGGTGTTGACCTCCTTAAATTGGCAGACACCGCCTGTTATGCCGCAAAAGATGCTGGGCGTAACCGTGTTCATATTTACCAGACAGAAGATAAAGATATTCAGCAACGCCAGGGAGAGATGAACTGGGTGAGCCAGATCACAAGAGCGCTAGAGGAGGATCGCTTTGAACTCTATTTCCAGCCAATTGTTGCTGTTCAGAAGAAAGCGCCTGCGGCACTAGAAATACTACTCAGAATGCGTTGTGATAAAACGGGTGGAATGATCCCTCCAGGTGCTTTTTTGCCAGCAGCGGAACGTTATGGGCTGGATCAAAAGATTGACCGTTGGGTTGTTGGTAATGCACTTAATTTCTTTGTAGAGAATAGCGAGTTACTGGCTAATTTCTCCTATTGCTCGATTAATATTTCTGGAAACTCGGTTGGAAGCGAAGACTTTCTTCGTTTTGTTCAAGCATGCTTCATCGAGAAAGGGGTTCCCTACGATAAGGTTGCATTTGAAGTGACCGAAACGGCTGCGATTCTTAATCTTGAGCGGGCAACGCAGTTTATTCGACAAATGAAAGAACTGGGCTGTCAGTTTTTGCTGGATGACTTTGGCTCAGGAATGTCTTCTTTTACCTACCTGAAGCAGCTGCCTGTCAATAAGCTGAAAATTGACGGTGCATTTGTCCGAGATATTATTGATGATGAAATTGATCGGGCAATGGTTCGCTCTATTAACGATGTAGGGCATGCAGTAGGGATGGAGACCGTTGCCGAATTTGTTGAAAATGGAGAGATTGTCAAACAGCTTGCATTAATAGGCGTTGACTATGCGCAGGGATATGGGATCGCAAAACCCAGGCCACTAACAGAGCTGAGCGGAGAGCTTCTTGAAGAGGCTTCTGAATGGGTTTGGAAGGTTATGGAGCCTAATTTTAGTATCTAAAAGGTTAGGGCGAGTGCGTTCTTAGTTAGCTTTTTGGTCGTTGATTTCAGCCATATTGGATTCAATCCACTCTTCAGCGAGCTTGTTTAGTTCAGAAGCTTTACGCCCCTCTTCGAGTCGAATGGCTGGGCCAATCCGAACCTGTATGACCCCAGGTTGTTTTATAAAGCCGCGCCGACGCCAGAATTCCCCCGCATTATGGGCAATAGGGGTGATGGCATAACCCGATTTATGGGCTAGCAGCCCACCACTTCCACCGTAGTTTCCCCTTTCACCCGGAGCCATTCGAGTGCCTTCCGGGAAAATAACGATCCAGCGGCCCTGTTTAAGTTTTTTTATGCCCTGTTGAATAATCGCTTTAAGCGCGGCTCTTTTATTTTGTCGGTTGATTGCGATGGGGTCGGTGGCAGCCAGCGCCCAGCCATAAATAGGTATTTTGAAGAGTTCTCGTTTGAGCACCCACGCCTGATTTGGAAAGATTGTTTGAAGCGCTAACGTTTCCCAGGCAGATTGGTGTTTGCACAAAATAATGCCATTTTCACCTTCTTTAACATTTTCCAACCCTTCAATCTGGTGGCTTAGCCCGCAAATCTGTTTCAGTAACCAGATATTGAGGATTGCCCAGCCACTCGCAACTTTATAGCGGACGGGTTGGGAAAGGGGCCAGCAGAGGATAACCAGTATTGAAAAGGGGATCGTACTCAGGCTCATGCAGCCGAAGAAAAGGCTTGAACGGAGGAAAAGATTAATTTTGTGCATGACGAATGATCTCTTTTGCCGCTTCTAAGAGGTTATCGAAAACCGGTACATCAAGATTCGGGTTATCTTGCAGGGTTTTCTCTCCTTTACCTGTTTTAACCAGGAAAGGGCTGGCGCCAACGGCTTGAGCGGCTTGAATGTCCCTTAATGTATCACCCACAAAAGGGATACCTTCGAGTGAGATCTTTGCCCGTTCAGCAAATTGTAGTAGTAACCCGGGTTCAGGCTTTCGGCAGTCGCAGCCATCATCAGGGCCGTGTGGGCAGTAGAAGATTGCGCTGATCCGGCCCCCTTTTTCCGCCACCATTCGCTGCATTTTGGCATGAATCTGATAGAGCGTAGGTTCATCGTAAAGCCCACGAGCCAGCCCAGATTGATTAGTTGCCACAACAACATGAAAATCGTGTTGGTTCAGCAGCTCGATGGCTTCGAGACTTCCTTCAACAGGAATCCACTCTTCCGGTGATTTGATGTAGGCATCAGAGTCCTGGTTGATGACGCCATCGCGGTCGAGAATGATGTATTTCATTGTAGTTTTGAGATGTCGGCAATTGAGAGAAATAAATTACCGGTCGCTGATAGAAGCGTTAATCGGTTATTGCGAATCGCTTCATCATCGGCCATTACCATCACCTCATCAAAGAACAGGTCGGTCACCTCGCGCAACAACGCCAGTCGCTTTAATGCCGCACTGTAATCCCGTTGAGAAAGTAGTGGGGCAATCGCTTCCGAGGCATTTTGGGTTTGCTCCCAAAGCTGCTTTTCAGCGGGTTCAATAAGCTGTTTTGTATCGACTGCGTGCTGGGAAAGGCTTCCTGCTTTACGTAGGATATTGCGAATTCGCTTATTGGCAGCCGCAAGGCTTTCTGACTCGGGTAGAGAGCGAAAGGCTTTAACTGCTTGAAGGCGCTCTTCAAAATCGAGCGGTCGTGTCGGGTGAACCGAAAGAACCGCATCAAGCTCATCGGCGCTAAAGCCCTCTTCGAGGAAAAGCCCTTTTAACCGCTCAAGGCAAAAAGTGAGGAGCAGTTTTTGAGTTTTTTCACGATCAAACTCGTGGCTGAATAGACCGCAGGATTTCTCAATGAGTTCAACAAGATTAAGGTCGAGCCGTTTTTCTAGAATAATCCGCAGGATACCAATGGCTGCGCGTCTGAGAGCATAGGGATCTTTATCGCCAGTAGGCATCAGTCCGGCGCTGAAAATGCCGCATAAGGTATCGAGTTTTTCAGCCAGGGCGAGTACCTGACCGGTTTTACACTCAGGCAGTTTTCCCCCCGATTGTTTTGGAAAGTATTGCTCTTCAATCGCCTGAGCAACCTCTCCTGGCTCGCCATCGGCAGCGGCATAGTAGCGACCAATAATACCTTGCAGGCTGGCAAACTCACCCACCATTTCGGTCATTAGATCCGTTTTAGCGAGATGGGCCGCGCGTCTAGAAAGTGTTTTATCTGCACCAATCTCTTCGGCAATCAGTGCGGCTAGCTTTTCAACACGCTCGGTTTTGTCGAGTAGTGTGCCGAGCTGTTTCTGGAAGATGATGCTGCCGAGCTTTTCGACGCGGTTTTCCAAAGGCTGTTTGCGATCCTGATTCCAGAAGAACTCGGCATCCGCCAAACGGGGGCGCACAACGCGCTCATTCCCCTTGCGAACAGATTCTGGGTTTGTACTGTCGATATTGCTGAAAGTGATAAACCAGGGAAGTAGTTCCCCCGACTCCGCTTTCACGGGAAAGTACTTCTGGTTGTCCTGCATGGTGGTGATGAGCACTTCTGCCGGTAGTGCCAAGAAACGTTCATCAATCCCCCCCATCACGCCAACAGGCCACTCAACGAGTGCCGTGATTTCGTCGAGTAGGGCGGGTTCGATATGGGCGTGGCCGGAGACCGTTCCTGCCAATTCAATCGCCTGTTGCTCAATTTGCGTACGACGTGTTTCAAAAGAGACTTCAACATGTCCCGATTCCAGCAGCTGTTCTGCATAGCTGGCCGCTTCACGGATATTGATTAATGCAGGGGCGTGAAAACGGTGGCCGCGTGAATTGCGGTCGGCTTTAATGCCGAGAATGGTGCTGTTAATGACCTCTGTGCCGAATAAAAGCACAACCCATTTAACGGGTCGGACAAATTCGGTCGTACCACTTCCCCAGCGCATTCTTTTGGCAACGGGGAGTGCTGTGAGACTTTTGCTGAGAATGTCACCAATCAGCTGCTCGGTGGGTTTGCCTGTTTTGTTTTCACTGAAAGCGAGCCACTCTCCTTTATCGGTCTTGATGGTTCCCATCTGTTCGAGCGAAACACCACAACTGCGTGCAAAACCCTCTGCCGCTTTACTGGGGCTGCCATCTGCCTGGTAGGTGGCCTTAACTGCGGGGCCGCGCCGTTCTACGGTACGGTCAGGTTGTGCAGTGGCTAAGTCTTTTATCCATACTGCAAGCCTTCTGGGGGTTGCATAGGCGATGATTTCACCGTGTGCTAAGTCGGCTTTTTTAAGTCCAGCGACAATGCCTTCTTCGAGCGCATTACGGAGTGTCAAAAGTGATTTGGGAGGGAGCTCTTCGGTACCCAGTTCAAATAGGAGATCTTGAGAATCAGCCATTAGCTCTCTCCCTTTGCGGTTTTTTCGGAAAGCATAGGAAAACCAAGCTTCTCGCGTCGCTGATAGTAGGTTTCGGCAACCGATTTGGCCATATTGCGAACACGTAGAATGTAGCGTTGGCGCTCGGTGACAGAGATGGCATGACGAGCATCAAGCAGGTTGAAAGCGTGAGATGCTTTCAAGACCATTTCATAAGCGGGTAGCGGTAGACCGGCTTCGATCAATTTTATGCACTCTGATTCGCAGGTATCAAATGTCTGGAACATAAAGTCGACATTGGCATGCTCAAAGTTCCAGGTGGACATTTCAACTTCATTTTGATGAAAGACGTCACCATAGGTAACGATACCTCTTTCGTTATTGGTCCAGACCAGGTCGTAGATATTATCGACACCCTGCAGGTACATGGCGATGCGTTCGAGGCCGTAAGTAATTTCACCCGTGACAGGGCGGCAGTCGAGACCACCAATCTGCTGGAAATAGGTGAACTGCGTCACTTCCATGCCGTTTAGCCAGACCTCCCAGCCAAGCCCCCATGCACCCAATGTGGGTGATTCCCAGTTATCTTCGACAAAGCGAACGTCGTGCTCAAGCAGGTCGATACCGATATGCTGTAGCGATTCCAGGTAAAGCTCCTGAATATTATCTGGAGAGGGTTTGAGAATGACCTGAAACTGATAATAGTGCTGCAACCGGTTTGGGTTTTCTCCATAGCGGCCATCGGTCGGACGGCGAGAGGGCTGCACATAGGCGCAATTCCAAGGTTCAGGGCCGATGGCGCGAAGAAAAGTGGCGGGGTGAAAGGTGCCGGCACCCACTTCCATATCGAGTGGTTGAAGAAGGGCGCAGCCCTGTTTTGCCCAGTATTCTTGTAAAGAGAGAATAAGTCCTTGAAAAGTGGCGCAATTATGGCCAGATTCTTTGTCAGTGGTCACTTGGCGTTAAATCCTGATCATTGTTTAAACAAAGGCGCGATTATACCCAGAAACGAGTGGTTACTGCATGTTGTGCTTAATGATTAGCACGCCATTTTTGGGTAAGATGACTATTTAAGTTGGTTTTTAACAGTATTAAATATGTCGAACAAACGTAAAGCGGTTGCGCTTATTTCAGGTGGTCTGGACTCTTTATTGGCCGCAAAGGTGATTCAGGAGCAGGGTGTGCACGTTGAGGGAATCAATTTCTTCACCGGTTTCTGTGTCGAGGGGCACACCCATGCTATTCGTAAAAAGGACAAAGCCAAGCCGAAGCGCAACAATGCCCTGTGGGTTGCGGAACAGCTTAATATGAAGCTGCATATTGTCGATGTGATCGAAGAGTATAAGTCGGTACTACTTAACCCAAAGCATGGCTATGGTGCCAATATGAACCCCTGCTTAGACTGTAAAGTCTTTATGGTGGCAAAGGCAAAGCAGTGGATTGAAGAAAATGATTTTGACTTTATTATCACTGGTGAAGTGGTTGGTCAACGGCCGATGTCTCAGCGTAAAGATACCATGCCGGTGATCTCCAGAGAGTCGGGTGCGGATGATCTGCTGCTGCGTCCCCTTTGTGCGAAGAATTTGCCCGAAACACTCCCAGAACATGAGGGTTGGGTCAATCGTGACGAACTGTTTGATTTTAGCGGGCGGACACGCAAACCACAGATGGCGTTGGCCGATCAATATGGGTTTGAAGATTATGCGACCCCGGCTGGTGGTTGCTGCTTTTTGACCGATAAGAGCTATTCCGTAAAACTGGTTGATCTGTGGAAGTATCGCGGCAGCAAAGAGTACGAGCTGGATGACATTATGCTCTTGAAGGTGGGGCGGCATATCCGCCCTGGCGGCAACTACAAGCTGATTGTTGCGCGCGAAGAGGGCGAGTCACGTTTTTTACAGGGATATAAAAAAGGCTTTACCTGGTTGCAGGTGACGAGTCACGGTGGGCCATTAACCCTGGTTGAAGGAGAGATTACAGAGGCAGATTTGCCGCTCGCTGCCCGGCTGGTAGCCCGTTTCAGTCAGGGGCGTGATGCGGATAAAGTCAGCGTTGAATGTGTACGAGATGGCGAAGTGACAACGTTAGATGTTAAGCCAATGCCGGCCCATGAAATTCCAGCGGAATGGTATGTATGAGTAAGATTGCCCTGGATCTTCGTGGGCTACTTTGTCCGCTGCCTGTTATTCGGGTTCAGGATAAGATTAAAACATTGCAGCAAGGAGATGAGCTGGAGGTGACCTGTACTGACCCGGGCGTGATGCACGATATTCCGACCTGGTGCCGAATCAATGGTCATAGTGTTTTGGCCAGTCGCTCTTCGGACTATGAATTTATTCTCAACTTACAGGTAGGTGGTTCTGACGGTGACTGATTCAGTACTCTCCATTGGCGAGCAGAAAAAGCGCGTCACCCTGATTGGCGCAGCGGTCAACCTGCTGCTTGCGGTTGTTAAAATTGCTGTGGGCAAGATGGCTGCATCTCATGCGCTGGTTGCGGATGGCATTCACTCACTGTCTGACCTGTTAACAGATCTGCTGGTTTGGTTTGCGACGCACTATGGTTCTCAGGCGGTTGATGAAGACCATCCTTACGGTCATGCCCGTTTTGAAACGGTTGCAACGGTTGTTCTGGGTGGTCTGTTGATTGTGGTGGGTGTGGGAATTGGCTGGGATGCAGTATCTAGAATCACTGGCCCAGAGATTGTGCTGAAACCGAGTGCGATTGCGCTCTTTGCGGCGCTTTTTTCCATCCTGGCCAATGAAGGGCTTTTTCGCTATACCTTGAGAGTTGCCAAAGAGACGCGATCACGCCTTTTAGAAGCGAATGCCTGGCATCATCGTAGTGATTCGATCTCTTCGGTGATTGTTTTTGTCGGTATCGGTGGAAGTTTGGTGGGTGTTGAGGTTCTGGATGACTTTGCGGCTATTGCGGTTGCCATCATGGTGGCAAAAATCGGTTATGACTTGCTCAAAGAGAGCCTTAGCGAGCTGGTAGATACTTCGTTACCAAAAGAGCGGTTAGAGGAAATTAGAGCGGCTATTCGCGATGTTGATGGTGTGGCCTCGTTGCACTTTCTGAGAACACGCCGAATGGGTGGCGAGGCTCTGGTCGATGTGCATATTCAGGTTGATTCTGAGATTACTGTATCGGAGGGGCATTTAATTAGTGATACGGTTAAGTACCGCCTGTTGAACAGATTTGAAGAGGTTTCCGATGTTCTGGTGCATGTCGATCCTGAAGATGATGAAGAGATTGCACTCAATGCAAGTCTGCCACTGCGTAAGGAGTTGGAAGGAAGAATACAAGCGGTATGGTCAGGTGTTGAGGCGGCTAGTCGGTTGAAAAAGATTAACCTTCATTATCTGCAGGGAAAAGTGATTGTTGAGGTGATATTGCCGCTTGCGCTTCTCTCGGAAGGACTGACAGTTGAGGAAATTGAGAGCCAACTAAAAATAGTAGAAGAGCAACTGGATGAGGTTGCAGAGGTCGTGATTTATTTTTCAAGATAGCACTGTTTTGGCGCAACATCGGCATCTTTTGCACCAAAATAGACCGCAGGAGTCTTTTCATTTATGTCTGGCCGGTTGTATTATAAGAGGGTTTACGGTCGCGATTGCTGGCACAAATTGTGCTATTGCGTAGTAAGGTTTTTTTGGTTTTAGAGTAATACTTGAAATTTTGGAGGATTGAATGTCTGTAGAAAAAGTTCTTGAGATGATGAAAGAAAAAGAAGTCGTGTTTGTTGACTTCCGCTTCACCGATACAATTGGTAAAGAGCAGCATGTAACGGTGCCAGCTCATACTGTTGATGCTGACCTTTTTGAAGAAGGCAAAATGTTTGATGGCTCTTCAATTGCGGGCTGGAAAGGAATTAACGAATCAGACATGATTTTGATGCCAGACCCAGCAAGTGCTGTGATCGACCCTTTCTTCGAAGATTCAACAATGATTTTGCGTTGCGATATCGTTGAGCCGAGTGATATGAGCGGCTACGAGCGTGACCCACGTTCAATCGCAAAAAGAGCAGAAGCATACCTTCAGTCAACAGGTATTGGTGATACGGCTTACTTTGGTCCAGAAAATGAATTTTTCGTATTTGACGATGTTCGTTGGAAGTCAGATATGTCTGGCAGCTTTTTCAAAATTGACTCAGAAGAAGCTGAGTGGAATACCGAAAAAGTTTATGAAGATGGCAACATGGGGCATCGTCCTGGCCTGAAAGGCGGCTATTTCCCAGTTCCTCCTGTTGATTCTCTACATGATATGCGTGCGGCGATGTGCCTAACGCTTGAAGAGATGGGTCAGGAAACAGAAGTACACCATCACGAAGTAGCAACAGCTGGACAGTGTGAAATTGGAACCGTTTTCAATACATTGGTTAAGAAGGCTGATGAGGTTTTAGATCTCAAATATGTTATTCACAATGTTGCACACGCTTATGGCAAAACAGCGACCTTTATGCCTAAACCTTTAGTGGGTGATAACGGTAACGGCATGCACGTGCATCAGTCTATCTTTAAAGATGGTAAAGCACTGTTCGCAGGTGATTTGTATGGTGGTCTGTCAGAAACAGCACTGTTCTACATCGGTGGAATCGTTAAGCATGCTAAAGCAATTAATGCATTCGCAAATGCCTCAACAAACAGCTACAAGCGTTTAGTCCCAGGTTTTGAAGCCTCCGTTATGTTGGCCTACTCTGCCCGTAACCGTTCTGCTTCTATTCGTATTCCTTTCGTAAGCAATCCTAAAGGACGTCGTATCGAAGTTCGTTTTGGTGATTCAACTGCTAACCCATACCTTTGCTTCGCAGCAATGTTGATGGCTGGCCTTGATGGAATCCAGAATAAAATCCATCCTGGTGATGCAATGGATAAAGATCTATATGACCTGCCTCCTGAAGAAGAAAAAGCAATCCCACAGGTTTGCTCATCTTTTGATCAGGCGTTAGATGCATTAGATCAAGATCGTGCATTCTTGACTGAGGGCGGTGTATTTACCGACGACATGATCGATGCTTACATCAAGCTGAAAATGGAAGAGGTGACTCGTCTACGTATGAGCACGCATCCTGTTGAGTTTGATATGTACTACTCACTCTAGACTTTAGAGTTGGTAGATAAAAGCGCCCCATTTTTGGGGCGTTTTTTTTTGCTTATTGGAATGGAGTGCAAATTTTTGGCTTGTTTGTCGAGAGGAGCTGGTCTAAGCTCATAATTATGCGAAAAATTACATTGGCTAGTTTGTTACTGCTTTCCCTGTCGGTCTCTGCAGAGATTTATGAAGGCACAGGGCCTAATGGAGAAATAGTTTACAGTGACCGTCCTGCGGAGGGCTCAAAGCCTGTCGAAGTGAAGGGGGCCTCAACCTATAAACCACCAAAATACCGTAGATCGACAACCGGGGAGTCAGAGGTGGATGTAGCACCGTTTTCCTACAAAGTAATTACGATTACTCAACCTTCAGATGATGCCACACTTTTTGATAGTGAAGGTCCGGTTGCCGTGACGATAAAGCTGGACCCAGCCCTACGTGAGGCAGATCGAATCCTACTTTATGTTGATGGTCGGCCGACAGGTAAACCTTTGCATGCGACCAGTTTCAGCTTGACGCTGGAAGATCGAGGTGAGCATAAATTGCTGGCGGAGGTGCAGGACTCGAAGGGTAAGGCTGTTGGGCGTAGTGGTTCAATTCAGTTCTATTACCGCAAGCACTCCGTTCTCTTTAAGAAAAAGGGGCGCTAGACGGCGGGCAAGTCGGCATTTAGGGACTCTTTTGAGATTCTAAAGAGCCGCAGCTAAGCTTCTGCGGCTTTCCGGTACAGTTAGGCTTTTGATTTTTTAAGACCTATGGGTATAATGCACGGCTCACTTTGCTAGATGGCTTGGGGATTGCCCGGCTATTTTTGAATAAACAACATTAATTTGGGAAGCTAAATGCCTTCAATTAGAGTTAAAGAAAACGAACCATTTGATTTTGCGCTACGTCGCTTTAAACGTTCTTGCGAAAAAGCAGGAATCTTGGCTGAAACACGTCGCCGGGAATGTTATGAAAAGCCAACTGCAGAACGCAAGCGTAAAGCGGCTGCAGCGGTTAAGCGCCATTTGAAAGGACTTTCTCGTGAGCGTTATGCGCTGAAAAACCTACGCCGAGGCCGTCCTCAGCAGTAATTTAGCACTATGAGTAATAATCCGGAGTCACTCAAACAGCAGATTCGGGCCGATATGATTGCTTCGATGAAGTCTGGTGAAAAAGGCAAAGTCGGCGTTATTCGGCTAATTACTGCAGCAATAAAACAGCGCGAGGTTGATGAGCGCGTTGAGCTTGATGATGAGCAAGTTATCCTTGTCATGGATAAGATGCTTAAACAGCGTAGAGAGTCGATTTCCCAATACAAAGCTGCTGACCGTAATGATTTGGCTGATATTGAGGCGGCCGAAATTGTCATTATTCAAAAATACCTTCCCCAACCGTTGAGTGACGCAGAAGTTGATGCGATTATCACTGATGCAATCGCCACGGTTTCGGCTGTTTCTATTCGCGATATGGGCAAGGTGATGGGATTGGTCAAGCCGAAAATGCAGGGGCGCGCTGATATGTCCATTGTCAGCGGGCGAATTAAAGGGCTGCTGAGTTAACGGCTTTTTTCTATTTATGGCCGAGGGCTCTCTGGCCAAGGCTGGGTGGTAACATCAGGTATGGCTGGCCGAATTCCCAAAAACTTCATCGATGACCTGATCTCTCGTATTGATATCGTAGATGTTATCGATCGACGAGTCCCCTTAAAAAAATCTGGCAGCAATCATTCCGCCTGTTGTCCTTTTCATTCAGAAAAAACACCCAGTTTTACCGTCAGCCAGCAAAAGCAGTTTTTTCACTGCTTTGGTTGTGGTGCACACGGTTCGGCGATCAGTTTTTTGATGGATTATGATCACCTTAACTTTGTTGAGGCAGTTGAAGAGCTGGCATCTCAGGCAGGCGTTGAGGTTCCAAGAGAAGAAAATGACTTTGTTGATAAGGTATCGCGCAAAAAAGTTGATGATCTTTACCAGCTTCAGGGGAAAGTTGCTGAGTGGTTTTCCGAGCAGTTAAAGAATAGCCCAGCGTCAAGTGAAGCGGTCTCTTATCTAAAGCAGCGTGGTGTCAGTGGTGAGGTGGCGCGCGATTACCAACTAGGTTTTGCGCCACCAGGCTGGTCAAGTTTGTCTGATAGCCTGAAAGATGAGCGGCTATTAGCGTTAGGCCTTGTAATCAAAAAAGAAGGCGGAGGCTGTTACGACCGATTTCGAAACAGAATCATTTTTCCGATCCGCAACCGGCGTGGGAAGGCGGTCGGTTTTGGTGGGCGAGTGCTGGACGACTCGTTACCAAAGTATTTAAATTCGCCTGAAACGGAGCTTTATCATAAAGGGCGCGAGCTTTATGGGCTCTATGAGGCGTTGAATCGAGTCGGGCGTCTAAAACGGCTGGTCGTTGTTGAAGGCTATATGGATGTTATTGCGCTCGCCCAGTTTGGAATTTCCTACGCAGTTGCGACACTGGGGACAGCGACAACAGCTGAGCAGGTCGGGCAGATGTTTCGTCATGTTCCGGAGTTGGTGTTTTGCTTTGATGGGGATTCTGCGGGTAAAAAAGCAGCCTGGAAGGCGCTCGAATCAGCCTTGGCAGTCCTGCGTGATGGGCGCGAAATACGTTTTATGCTGATGCCAGAGGGAGAGGATCCTGATTCACTCATTCGTGGTGAGGGCTTAGAATGTTTTGAGGAGCGGGTTCTGGATGCGCAACCGCTGTCCGAGTATTTCTTTGAGTTTTTGGCGGGGCCTCTGGACATTGCCTCAATGGAAGGGCGAGCACGACTGGTTGATCAGGCAAAGCCACTGATTGATAAAATTCCCTCGGATACCTTTAGAAAAATGATGAAAGAGCGTCTGGCCCAGATCGCTCAAGTCGACTCGCTACTTTTAGGTAAAGAGCTTAGGGGTGGCAAAAGTATTGGCCGAAAACCGGCTGCTGACCGGCTGGGGCAGAAACCTTCTGCAATGCGGGCCACTATTACGCTGCTTTTAAATCATCCTGGCTTAGTGACGGAGATCGACTTAGAGGGGCGTTGGCGGTTGTTGGACGCGCCAGGAATCTCTTTATTGACGAAACTAATTGACCTGCTGGCGACCAATCCGAGTATTAACCTGGGGCAGATCCTTGAGCAGTTCAGAGGGCAAGAAGAAGAGAGGGTGATTCAAAAGCTTGTCACTGCGGATTTGCCAGCGATAGAAGAGGAGCAGGCGGCGATAGAGTTTAAAGCGGCGATAGAGAATTTAGGGCGTCGACGAGATAGCGTGAGACTTGAGAAATTACTGGCGAAAGCGGGTGCTTTGGATGAGTCAGAAAGTAGGGAGCTGACAGAGCTTCTATCTCGAAGTTAGTGAGCAAAATGAGAGGCGCAAACAGGCCTTTTGGTTGCGAATCGAGTGCAGATAAAGTAATATAATCGGTTCACTTTTAGCTTTTGCGATTTAGTGTTGGGGCTTGATTAAAGGTCACTCAACTAGAGATATAGAGAAATATGGATCAACAAGAAAAACAGTCAAAAATCAAAGCGCTTATTGCCAAAGGTAAGGAGCAGGGGTATCTGACCTATGCGGAGATAAATGACCACTTGCCGGGCGATATTGTCGATGCAAGCCAGATCGAAGATATTATCGGGATGATCAATGATCTAGGCATCTCTGTTGATGAAACGGCACCAGATGTTGAAGATTCCCTGATGGCAAAAGGAGCGACCGTCAATACCGATGCCGATGCCGAAGCCGAAGTAACCGCTGCTGCGCTGGCTTCTGTCGATGCAGAGTTTGGCCGAACAACCGATCCTGTCAGGATGTACATGCGTGAAATGGGCTCAGTTGAGCTGCTAACGCGTGAAGGTGAACTGGAAATCGCTAAACGGATTGAGGATGGGCTTTACCAGGTTGCTTCTGCATGGACTCGCTCCCCCGAAGTGATTAGCTATTTTTATGCATCATTCGAACTGGTTGAGAACGAAGAGCTAAGGTTGACAGATCTAATGACTAAGTTCATTGATCCATTCGATGATTCCCCAATTGTTATTGGTGGCAGTGATGAGGAAGTGGAAGTCAAACCTCTGGACCTTGATGACGTTAGGCCAAAACTGAAGTCTTTGAAAGTACTTTCGACTTCGGTTGAAAAGGCATTCAAAAAACATGGATATGGTCACGAGAAGAGCGAAAAGGCATCAGTTGAGCTTGCGAATTCTTTTCTCGAGTTTAAGTGCACGCCTCGATTTAATATACGCCTTGGACAGATTTTACGCGATACGTTGCGTGAGATTCGTGAGCAGGAAAAGATCATTCTGGAAGCGTGTGTAAAAGAGGCAGGAATGCCGCGTAAAAAGTTTATTTCAACGTTTACAGAAAATGAAACGAATAAACAGTGGCTGCAAGAGCAAATCGAGTCAGGTGAAAAATATTCGGCAGACTTAGAAGCATACCAGCTGGATATCTTACGAGCTCAAGAGAAGTTGATCGCCATTGAGGCGAGGAATGGGCTAGTCATTCAGGAAATAAAAGATATTAATCGCCGCGTCTCTATTGGTGAAGCAAAAGCAAGAAGGGCTAAAAAAGAGATGGTGGAAGCCAACCTTCGGCTTGTTATCTCGATCGCCAAAAAATATACAAACAGAGGCCTGCAATTTCTGGATTTGATTCAGGAGGGAAATATCGGCCTGATGAAAGCGGTTGATAAGTTTGAATACCGTCGTGGCTACAAGTTCTCAACCTACGCAACATGGTGGATTCGCCAGGCAATCACCCGTTCAATCGCTGACCAGGCCAGAACCATTCGTATTCCTGTTCACATGATCGAGACGATTAATAAACTCAATCGTATATCACGTCAAATGCTTCAAGAAATGGGTCGCGAAGCGACACCCGAAGAGTTAGCTGAGCGAATGGAATTGCCAGAAGATAAAGTTCGTAAAGTACTGAAGATTGCCAAAGAGCCCATTTCAATGGAAACCCCAATTGGAGATGATGAAGACTCACATTTGGGTGACTTTATTGAAGATCAGGGCGTTTTGTCTCCATCCGATTCGGCAACCGTGCAGGGGCTGAGAGAGTCAACCGAAGGCGTTTTGGCTGGGTTGACCGCAAGAGAAGCCAAAGTATTAAGAATGCGCTTTGGAATCGACATGAATACCGATCACACCCTTGAAGAGGTGGGTAAACAGTTTGACGTGACACGCGAAAGAATCAGGCAGATTGAGGCAAAA
>QNFJ01000027.1 GCA_003646305.1 Gammaproteobacteria bacterium
AAAGGTGATAGCTGGTATGCGCTGAATGCAAGCCACGAAGAGACTGATGGTTTTAATGCCTGTGATTCAGGTCCGGGTTTTGGTTGCTTTACGGATGAACCGGATGATGATGGTTTTCGTAACGAGTCGGGTTCTTTTCGTTTAGGACATCGGTTTGCCGATGTAGTTGATATAGAACTGCACGGATTGTACAGCGAAGGTAATACTCACTTTGATGGGGGATTTTCTCCTTTCTTTTTTGTCCCGAATGAAACTGATTTTGTGCAACAAGAAGTTGGCGGCAAGGCCAGTTTTTCTCCCTTGGAAATCTGGGAAGTGAAACTCTCTGCTGGCCAAAGTCGAGATCGTTCAGAGAATAGACAGAGTGTAGATGGGTCAACCAGCACTTTTAACACTGAGCGCGATAGCTTCAGTTGGCAGAATGATTTGACCCTGTCGGAAGATCACCTGTTGACCTTAGGGTATGATTATCTGGTCGACAAGGTCGATAGCACAACGGCCTACGCGGAAACATCACGAAGTAATAATGCACTGTTTGCGCAATATCAGGGTGAACTTGAAGGACATAAAATTCTTCTTGGTTTGCGTGAAGATGATAATGAGCAATTTGGGAACCACACAACTGGAAATATTGGTTGGGGGTATACGTTATCGAATAATTTAGAGTTAACAGCCTCTTTTGGTACGGCATTTAAAGCGCCAACATTCAATGAGCTCTACTTCCCACTTTTTGGTGATCCCGATCTCGATCCAGAAAGTTCTGAAACCTATGAGCTGGGCTTTCGTCGAACTGAGTCATGGGGCAACTGGTCGGTTTCTGCTTTTGAGACACATGTGGATGATTTGATTGTCTACGATCCAAACCATATCACACCGAGCTTACCTTTTGGTGGTGCTAATAACATCTCGAAAGCACGCATCAGAGGCCTTGAACTGGGTAGTTCTACGCAGCTTTCAGGTTGGGATATTAGTGCAGCATTGACGCTTTTAGACCCAGAAAATCGTCAATCTGGCAGTGCAAATAACGGTAATATTTTACCAAGGCGCGCGGAAGAATCATTTAATCTTGATGTTGACCATAACCTCGGTAAAGGACGAATCGGATTTACTGTCTTTGCTGAAAGCCATCGATATGATGATGTTGCCAATACACGTAGGCTGGCTGGCTATACGCTAGTTGATTTGCGTGCTGAGTATCCTATTTTTCAGAACTGGTTGTTGCAGGGTAAGGTAACTAATTTGTTCAATAAGGATTATCGACTTGCCTCTGGCTACACTACTGATGGGACAGCAGCCATGCTGACATTACGCTATCAACCCTGAAGGTAAATAAAAAAGGCCACAAGTCATAAATAGCTTGTGGCCTTTTTGGGTTGTTACCATCTCAGAGCGGCAACCCTGATAGAATTAGCCACTTTCCATAAACTGTGTTTTTAATGCGAGATCTTATTCTTTGCCTGGTTATTGCCTTGTTACCAGGGGCAGCGTTTTCGGCAAAACCACAGCGTATTGTGTCGCTTAATTTATGTGCTGACCAACTGCTACTGCAACTGGCCGAGCCAAAAGCCATCGCCTCATTAACTCATCTCGCTGCCGATCCAGAGCTTTCTTATCTGGCTGAAGAAGCAACCAACTATCCACTTAATTATGGAAGTGCAGAGGAGATTTTACAGTTAGACCCCGATTTGATTCTGGCTGGGAGTTTCACTGCCCGCCCAGCTGTAGCTTATCTTGAAAAGAAAGGTTATCGGGTGGTTAAGCTCGCTATCCCGAAAAGCATGAAATCGATGCGGAGACAGTTTCTTAAGGTTGCTGATTTATTGGGAGAGCGTGAGAAGGCTGAGCAACAACTCAAAGAGATGGAGCGCCGAATTGAGCAAGTTAAAGCTGTTGAGGATAGTGAGCGGTTGGTCGCGGCGGTTTATTATGCCAATGGCTTTACAGCAGGGAAAGAGTCGATTATTACCGAGGTGCTCAATAGTGCCGGTTTTGAAAATCTGTCAGAGCAATCGGGTGTTGATTCTTTTGGTTTCTATCCACTCGAAAAATTAATCGAAGCAGAACCTGATTTGCTGATTCTGGGTAGTTACAATAAACAGCGTCATTCTTTGGCGCAAAAATTACTCGATCATCCCGCATTAAAACGGGTATGGGGAGGAGATAGGGAGCAGCGGAAACAGGTGCGTGTGATTATTCCTGATAACTTATGGATTTGCGCAACGCCTGTTATCGCTGAGGCGGTTGAAATCCTAGCGGAGCAGAGGGAAAAAATTGTTAGCAACCGGTAATCAACGTTTGATAGAGCGGGATAGAGAAAGCGATAAGTGTGAGCGAAAATTGCTTATTCTATTATCGGTTGCGCTATTTTTACTATTTTTCAGCTCGCTCTTTGTTGGCCCGGTTTCGATTGACCTCTTTTCCAGTGAGTGGTCTTTTTTGAGTGAATCAACCTCCGTTACGGCGGTTATTTTTCAGGAAATTCGACTGCCACGTGCAATTTTGGCCCTGTTTATTGGAGCGACATTAGGTGTCTCCGGTGCAGCACTTCAAGGTTTGTTGCGTAACCCACTGGCTGAACCGGGTGTTATTGGTGTTTCAGGAAGCGCCTCGTTAGGTGCTGTCATCGCTTTCTACTCAGGTGCTGCTGCTATTTTTCCGCTGGCACTACCAATTGGGGGTATATCCGGTGCAATGTTAGCGGTTATCTTTTTGTACCTGCTGGCTGGACGTGAAAGCAGCATTTTGACGCTTATTTTGGCCGGTATCGCGGTAACGAGTTTGTCGGGTGCGCTCACCGCTTTGGCACTTAATTTGTCTCCTAATCCTTATGCCGCGACAGAGATATTTTTCTGGTTAATGGGGTCACTGGCCGATCGAAGTTTTGAGCATGTTTATATTGCAGTGCCTTTAATGGTGTTTGGGATAGCCTCTCTGCTGGGCTGCCAGCGTGGGCTTGATGCGCTGGCACTTGGAGAGGATACCGCTAGAAGTCTGGGTATCAACCTTAATCATCTGACACTTCGAATTATTGTGGGTGTGGCGCTGTCAGTCGGTGCAGCCGTCTCAGTGGCGGGAGGGATTGGCTTTGTCGGGCTTGTGGTGCCGCATCTATTGCGTCCATTTGTTGGTTACCAACCGGGCAAATTATTACTGGTGAGTGCGCTGGGTGGCGCACTTTTGCTATTGTTGGCCGATATTGTAGTGCGGTTAATCTCGACAGGACAGGAGTTAAAACTCGGAGTTTTGACCTCATTAATCGGTGCGCCATTCTTCCTCTATCTTGTCCTTAAAACGCGGCGGCAATTATTATGAGTCGTCTTGATGCGCTCGGCCTGTCCGTTAAATTCGGAAATAGTTTGATACTTGATGATGTTAGCCTGTCGATTCCTCGTGGCAAATTGATTGGTTTGCTTGGCCCGAATGGGGCAGGAAAGACAACATTGATTAGAGCACTTGCCGGATTACAGAAAGTTGAGCAGGGACAAGTTAAGCTGGATGGTGAAAAGCTGTCGGCATTTGATCAGCAGGATCTGGGCCGCCGGATTGCTTATCTTGCGCAAGGTGCAGAGTGTAGTTGGCCTCTAAAGGTAGAGCGCATTGTTATGTTGGGTCGAACCCCTTACCTTTACCAAAATGAGCGATTGAGGGAAGACGACTATAGTGTGACCGAAAGGGTGATGAGAGAGGCAGATGTTAGCCATCTTGTCGGTCGTACCGTGAATACATTGTCTGGCGGAGAGCTGACTCGAGTGATGTTGGCGCGAGCATTAGCTTCTGAGCCTGAGTTTTTACTGGCAGATGAGCCGGTTGCTTCGCTTGATCCACTCCACCAGCTTGAGGTGATGGGACTACTTGCCAATGTTGCGCACGGTGGTGGAGCCGTTGTGGTGGTGTTGCACGATTTGAATTTAGCAATGCGCTTTTGCGACCGAGTTGTCTTACTCAGTGAGGGGCGCGTTGCCGCAGATGGTGAGCCAGGAGAGGTTTTCACGGCTGAAATACTGGAACAGGTCTATGGGATTGATGTGAAGTTCGGTGAATGTGAAGGGAAACCGTGGCTTTTACCCTGGCAGCGTGCAGGTCAGAACTCGGAGTGAGCTCAATATTGTAAAGATCACTCCGAGTCTTTGTGTAAGGCTTCTATTTTAGTTCTGATAAATTCTCGTAAAAATTGAGACTCTCTGGGTTGGCCAAAGCATCTCTGTTCTTGACCTCTTCTCCATGTATCATTT
The DNA here is from genome assembly GCA_003646305.1 of Gammaproteobacteria bacterium. GTDB lineage: Bacteria > Pseudomonadota > Gammaproteobacteria > Methylococcales > UBA2780 > UBA2780. The sequence continues at coordinate 4,233 of QNFJ01000027.1, forward strand.
TCTTGATAGCCAGCTCGACCTTTTTACCGTTGAGCGTGTGGGGGATTTCTGGGGTATTAATGATCACTTCGGGTACATGTCGAGGGCTGCAACGTGTTCGAACCTCTTTCCTGATAGTTGCTACCAGAGCTTCATCTAGTTCAAAGCCCTGACGTAATTTTACAAATAAGACGATTCGTTCATCTCCGTTCCATTTTTGTCCCACTGCCACAGAGTCCTCGATTTCTGGAAGTGCTTCAACAACGCGATAGAGGTCGGCGGTACCGAGACGAACCCCTCCCGGGTTAAGCGTTGCGTCAGAGCGACCAAAAAATCGTACGCCCCCTTCGGGAGTGATATCAATATAATCACCCTGACACCAGATATTTGGATAGACGTCAAAATAGCTATCGTGATATTTCTGCCCATCGGGATCGCTGAGAAAATGAATTGGCATTACCGGAAATGCTGCGCTACAGACCAGTTCACCTTTTTCACCAATTACCGACTGGCCTGAGTCGTTGAATGCTTCGACTTTCATGCCGAGTGGGCGGCACTGTAGCTCGCCACGGCGAACGGGCAACCAGGTAACAGCACCTGCAAAACAGGAAACGATATCGGTTCCACCAGAAATGGAGGCAAGTAAGACATCTTGTTTCCAGTCCCGGTAGACGTAATCGAAACTCTTTTCGAGCAGTGCCGAGCCGGTAGAGAGAATCGTTTCCAGTACAGGAAAGTCTGATACCTGGCTGGGTTTAACGCCCATCTCTTCCAGCGTGTCGATGTATTTTGCACTGGTGCCGAAAATATTTATATCCAATTCTTCAGCCATTTTAAGCAAGAATTTTGGATCGGGTTTTAGCGGGTTACCATCAAACAAGACCAGCGTGCCACCGCTTGCGAGCCCGGAAGCCAACCAGTTCCACATCATCCAGCCACAAGTCGTGAAATAGAACAGCGTTTTGTTGCGATTCATGTCGATGTGGAGTTTATGTTCCTTTAGGTGCTGCAACAAAACTCCGCCTGCACAGTGAACAATCCCTTTAGGGAGCCCACTCGTTCCAGAGGAATACATGATGTAAAGAGGGTGATCAAAGGGGAGTTGCTCGAAGACTAGCGGGGCCGGATCATTACTCAAAAAAGTATCCCAGAAAACCGCTTTTGGGATGGCTTCCAGGCTGGGTTCTTCCACATAACGGGCAACAATAACTTTTTCGACAGAAGGGAGTGCATCGATGATAGAAGAGAGCTTATCGATCGTATTGAAATATTTACCGCCATAAAGGTAACCATCGGCAGCAATGACCACTTTAGGGTTAATTTGCTGAAAACGGTCGAGTACCCCCTTGATACCAAAATCGGGTGAAGTGGACGACCAGACAGCACCAATACTGGTTGTTGCCAGCATGCCGATTAAAGTTTCAGGTAGATTCGGCATAAGCGCTGCAACACGGTCGCCTGGTTTTACACCTATTTCTCTGAGGCTGTGAGCGAGCTGCTCAACCTTTCGGTACAATTCTGCATAGCTTAGTTGCGATTTAATTTGATCTTCGCCGCGAAAATGAATGGCAACTCGATCATCGCGATGGCGTAGAAGATTTTCAGCAAAATTGAGTCGCGCACCGCTAAACCATTTAGCACCGGGCATTTTGTGAATATCATCGACTACTTCGCTATACGACGTAGAGTGAATCACATCTGAAAATTCCCAGATGTTTTCCCAGAAGCTAGGAATATTGTTGATGGACCAATCATAGAGTTCGCTATAACTAGATAGAGAAAGGTCGTAACGGCTATTTAATGATTGGGTGAACTGCCAGATTTGGCTGCTTTCAACTCTTTCTTGTGAAGGTTCCCAGAGAATTTGATTCATTTTAGATCCCCTAATATTTATATTATTTTGTTTGCTAGGTGGTTGTTTCCCTCATACAGTCGCTTGGGTGTGATGATGGATTACTCTTCCCATGAATCCAATATTTCTCTGGCAGCTCTAAATGCCTCTTGAGCGGCAGGTGCACCACAATAAACAGCGGAGTGTAGCAGTGTTTCGCGTATCTCTTCTTTTGTACAACCATTACGGAGAGCACCCCTAACATGCCCCTTCAATTCGGCAGGTGCTTTAAGGGCGGCTAACATGGCAACCGTAATCAGGCTTCGAGTTTTAAGCTCCAGGCCTGGGCGATTCCAGGTAGCACCCCAGCCGTGTTCATTGATGTATTCCTGGACAGGTTCGGTTAACCAGTCTGCGCTGTTGAGTGCGCGATCAACAAATTCATCCCCCATGACCTGGCGACGAATGCTTTCTCCGGAAGGTTTTTTTGATGTTGTCATCGTTCTGTTTTTTACTTTCTGAATCAGGTGGAGCGATCAGTCCAGCTTATTGTATACAGCAGGACTGATCGTTATTTAGTGTCTGCTAGAAAGACATCTCAGGTACATGGTCGGGCACAACCAGTTTCCCCGCTGTTTTTTGCTGAATTTCTTCAACAGAGACACCAGGAGCGCGTTCTAATAAATGGAATGCACCATTTTTTACTTCCAAAACAGCGAGATTAGTAACAATTTTCTTAACACACCCCACACCTGTGAGCGGTAAACTGCAACTTTCCAGTAGCTTGGAGTTATCGCGCTTGTCAGCATGGGTCATGGTGACGATGATGTTTTCTGCGCCAGCAACCAGGTCCATTGCACCGCCCATTCCTTTAACCAACTTTCCTGGAATCATGTAAGAGGCGATGTTGCCGTTTTGGTCGACTTCAAATGCACCGAGTACGGTCAAATCAACATGGCCACCTCGAATCATCGCGAAGCTTTCTGCGGATGAAAAAATGGAGGCGCCGAGTGCGGCTGTGACAGTCTCTTTACCGGCATTGATCATATCGGCATCGACCTGCTCTTCGGTTGGGTAGGGGCCGATACCAAGCAGGCCATTTTCGGACTGCAGCATCACGTCAATATCTTCTGGGACATAGTTTGCAACCAGGGTGGGGATACCAATTCCTAAGTTGACGTAGTAGCCATCTTTAAGTTCTTGAGCCACACGCATGGCAATTTGATCACGATTTAATGACATATCTGGCTCCTTAATTTTTTGCGAGGGTCAGTTTTTCGATGCGCTTCTCGAAAGTGCCCTGGATAATGCGGTTAACATAAATCCCCGGCGTATGGATTTCATTGGGGTTTAATTCACCCACTTCAACGATCTCTTCCACTTCTACGACGGTAATTTTTCCAGCGGTTGCAGCCATTGGATTGAAATTCATGGCAGTGTCGCGGTAAACAAGATTACCAATTTTGTCGGCTTTCCAGGCTTTAACAATGGCGAAATCACCGGTAATGCTCTCTTCTAAAATATAGTCACGGCCATTGAACTGCTTCACTTCTTTGCCTTCTGCGACAGGTGTGCCGACTCCGGTTGCCGTGTAAAAAGCAGGAATGCCTGCGCCACCGGCACGCATTTTTTCTGCTAACGTGCCCTGTGGTGTTAAGTCCACTTCCAGTTCGCCAGAAAGGTATTGGCGTTCAAATTCAGCATTTTCTCCAACATAAGAGGAGACCATTTTTTTGATTTGCCTGTCCTTTAATAAAATGCCCAGACCAAAATCATCCACACCACAGTTATTTGAGACGATGGTGAGCCCTTTTACGCCCATCTCTTTGATCTCCCGGGTCAGTCCTTCAGGGATACCACAAAGACCAAAACCACCCGCAATAATGGTCATATCATCAGATAGTCCGGCCATTGCCTCCTGGTAGGTGGATACAACTTTGTTAAAACCACTCATGGTTTTCTCCTCATTAAATAATTTGTCTAATCTATTTTGAATGTCAGTTGCAGAACGTCTAAGAGACAATCGCGCTAATTCGGCTGTTGTTTGTGCAACTTATTTCATTGGTGATGTAATGGCCGGCAGCAACCAGTTTGTCCAGATCAATACCGGTTTGTATGCCCATTCCATGTAACATATAAACAACATCTTCTGTGGAGACATTGCCGGATGCGCCTTTTGCGTAAGGGCAGCCACCGAGGCCTGCAACCGAAGCATCAATGTTGGGCACACCGTATTCGAGACAGGCTAAAATATTGGCGAGAGCTTGTCCGCGTGTATCGTGAAAATGGAGTGCCAGTTTTTCAGCGGGAACTTGCTGTAAGACGGCTTCAATCATTTTCTGAGCCTTCAATGGTGTACCAATACCAATGGTGTCGCCGAGCGAAACTTCGTAGCAGCCCATATCGATTAAGGCCTTTGTGATGCGAACAACTTCATCGACAGAGACGTCACCCTCGTAAGGGCAGCCTAAAACGCAAGAAGTATAACCACGAACTTTAATGCCGTTATCTAAGGCTTTTGCCATAAGCGGTTCGAAACGTTTTAACGCTTCATCGGCTGTGCAATTAGTGTTCTTCTGGCTGAAGGTTTCGGAGGCTGCAGCAAAGACTGCTACCTCTTTTGCACCACACTCCATAGCTCGGTCAAAACCTTTTAGATTAGGTGTCAGGACGATGTAGTTTGTTTCTGGTCGTGCTTTAAGTTGGCCGAGAATCTCAGCCGCATCGGCCATTTGTGGCACCCACTTTGGACTGACAAAACTACTGACTTCAATGTCTTTAATGCCTGAATCACAAAGCTGGTTAATAAGTGCCAGCTTGGTTTCAGTGGGAACCTGGGTTTTGATGTTCTGTAGCCCATCGCGAGGAGAGACCTCAACAATGCGAGCCGTTTTGGGATAATTTTTAGTCATATTGATTAACCTACGCTCTGTTTTTACACGAAGATCACGGTTGCCAACAGTTCGGTTGGCAACCGTTTTCGGTGGTTAACTCTCTTCAGCAAACGTAATTAATGTTGCATCAGCCTCAACAAAGTCCTCTTCAGCGCAGAAGACCTGATCGACTTCGCCATCAAAAGGTGCCGTGAGTGTGTGCTCCATCTTCATCGCTTCGAGAATAGCCAATGGTTGACCCTCCGTGACCGCATCACCATTTTTGACCAGAACTTTTAAAAGTTTTCCGGGCATGGGTGCAATGATATTGGAGGCACCGCCTATATCAGTAAGGTTGGGCTCAAAAGGATTAACTTCGGTGAGCGCATACCAGCGGTTTTGCCATGAGACGAGCAAGGTGTCGTCATTTCTTAGTGTAATAAAACGTTCCCAGCTACCATTGATTTGTAGACGAACAACATTGTTTTCGCACTCTTCAGCCAGCACATCAAGATCATTCTCAAGGTGAAAAATGAAGTGGTTATCATGTTCGGTGACAACGATTTCGATGTCATCGCCTTCTTCATAACGGAAAAACAGGCTTCTTTCACTCTGTCCATTTGGACGCCAACCGGTAGTGTCAAACCAGGGTGAATTAGAATCATCTGCTGTCGCTGCCATTGTAGAAACAGCTTTCTGTCCATCAAGAAGTAGGCGTACGCTTGCGGCTAAAAGAACGTTCTCAGGGAGCTCAACACGGCTCTCTTCAAGAAGCGTCTCAAGTTTTGCATCGATGTATTGTGTATCAATACGGTTCTCAATAAAGTCAGGATGCGTGGCAAGTGTTTCAAGGAAAGCGATGTTATTTTCAACACCAATAATGCCACTTTCACCTAGCGCCTTGAGTAGTCGATTGCGTGCAATTTCACGATCTTCTCCCCAGACAACCAGTTTGGCAATCATTGGGTCATAGAAGACACTAATCACATCACCTTCTTCAACGCCTGTTTCTACGCGGCAGTTTTCATCTGCCTGTGGAAAACGGAGGTGGTGAAGTTTTCCTGTTGAAGGGAGGAAAAGGTTGTTTGGATTCTCAGCATAAAGGCGTGTTTCAAATGAATGCCCTGTGCTGGTGATCTCTTCTTGCTTGAGAGGCAGTGGTTCGCCCGCAGCTACACGTAGCTGCCATTCGACAAGATCCTGCCCTGTGACCATTTCGGTAACAGGATGCTCCACCTGAAGGCGAGTGTTCATTTCCATAAAGTAAAAAGAACGATCTTCACCGACGATAAACTCGATGGTGCCAGCCCCTAGATAGCTAATCGCACGCGCCGCATTAGCCGCTGCGATTCCCATTGCCTGACGTGTCTCTTCATCAAGGAAAGGAGAGGGAGTCTCTTCGATAATCTTCTGGTGACGGCGTTGTAGCGAGCACTCACGTTCGTGCAGATGAACATAGTGTCCGTGTGAATCACCAAAGACCTGAAACTCAATATGGCGAGGCTTGGAGATATAACGCTCAAGTAAAACGCGGTCATCACCAAAAGCATTGGTCGCTTCACGTTTAACTGAATCAAGGCTGCTAGCAAATTCAGCGGCTTCGTTAACAACACGCATTCCTTTACCACCGCCACCAGAAACAGCTTTAATCAAAAGTGGGAAGCCAACGTGACCCGCTTGCTCTTCTAGATAGGCAGGATCTTGATTTTTACCGTGATAACCAGGAACAACAGGAACATCCGCTGCTTCCATGAGCGCTTTAGCAGCGTCCTTGGCGCCCATTTTGACGATTGAGTCTGCTGAAGGGCCAATAAAGGTGATACCGGCCTCAGGACAGGCCCGTGCAAAAGCACTGTTTTCTGATAGAAACCCGTAAGCGGGGTGAATCGCATCGACTCCAACCCGTTTTGCCAGGGTTAAAAGCGTATCGACTTTCAGGTAGGATTCGTCGGGGCGCGAACCACCAATATGGTACGCTTCATCCGCCAATTTAACGTGTCGCGCATGGCGATCTGCATCAGAGTAAACGGCAACGCTGGTAATCCCCATTTTCTTCAGGGTGGAAATGACGCGGCAAGCGATTTCGCCACGGTTTGCAATTAGTACTTTTTTAAACATTATTCTTTCTCCTCATTACATTCTGAAGATGCCAAAATCGGTTTTCTCGATAGGCGTTTTCAATGCAGTTGCCAGCGCGAGTCCGAGTACACGTCGGGTATCGCGAGGATCAAGGATGCCATCGTCCCAAAGTCGAGCGGTGGCGAAGTAGGGATTCCCTTGTTCTTCGTATTGAGCAAGAATCGGTTTTCTAAATTCTTCCTCTTCCTCAGCAGACCAGCTTCCACCATCCATTTCGATCTGATCTCGTTTGACGGTTGCCAGTACCGATGCGGCCTGTTCACCACCCATTGTTGAGATTCGTGAGTTTGGCCAGCTCCAGAGCATTCTTGAGCCAAAAGCCCGTCCGCACATGCCGTAGTTACCGGCACCATATGAACCACCGATAAGGACGGTAAATTTAGGAACCTTAGAACAGGAAACGGCAGTCACCATCTTGGCGCCATTTTTGGCAATACCTTCTTCTTCATATTTTTTACCGACCATAAAGCCAGTGATGTTTTGAAGGAATAGCAACGGAATACCGCGTTGGTTACAAAGCTCAATGAAGTGCGTCCCTTTGAGTGCCGAAGGAGAAAAAAGGATACCGTTGTTGGCAATAATTCCGACTGGATAGCCGTGGATGTGTGCAAAACCACAGACCAGTGTTGGGCCAAAAAGAGGCTTGAATTCCTGGAAATCAGAACCATCAACCAGACGTGCAATGATTTCGCGAACTTCAAAAGGTTGGCGAGCATCTTTCGGGATAACACCGAGAATGTCATCAGTTGGGTAGAGTGGTTCACGAGATTCACGAACTTTGGCTTGAATTGTTTTTGTGACGTTCAAATGCTCAATAATATCGCGTGCAATCGACAGCGCATGGGTATCGTCTTCTGCAATATGATCGGTTACGCCTGATTGCTTACAGTGAAGTTCAGCACCTCCAAGCTCCTCAGAAGAGACCACTTCCCCTGTAGCGGCTTTCACAAGTGGTGGGCCACCCAGAAATATTGTGCCCTGTTCTCTAACGATAATTGATTCATCGCACAGTGATGGAATGTAAGCGCCGCCTGCAGTACAAGAGCCCATAACCACCGCAATCTGAGGAATGCCGTCACCAGACATTCTGGTTTGGTTGTAGAAAAAACGACCAAAATGCTCTTTGTCAGGGAAAACTTCGTGTTGTAAAGGTAAGAAGGCACCACCTGAGTCAACAAGATAGATACAAGGTAAGCGGTTTTCGGCTGCAATCTCTTGTGCTCTAAGATGTTTTTTGACGGTTAGTGGGTAGTAAGTCCCCCCTTTTACCGTTGCGTCATTAGCAATAACCATCACTTCAATACCATGGACGCGACCGATGCCTGTAATAATGCCGGCAGCCGGTGCATTGCCATCATACATTTCGTAAGCGGCTAATTGAGAGAGCTCGAGGAAAGCACTGCCTGAGTCGAGCAATGCTTTAATACGGTCTCTTGGTAAGAGTTTATTGCGATCAAGGTGCTTCTTACGAGCACGTTCACCACCACCTTGTGCGGCTGTTGTGATTCGACCTTTTAGCTCATCAACAAGCAATTCCATTTGAGCTTTGTTCTCTTTGAAATCGGGTGAGGCTGTTTCCAGTTTTGATTTAATGGTTGGCATATTAGTTACCTTATCTCCTCTTTATGAAGCACTATTTTTAAGTGCACTTATAAATCGTCTATTAAATTTCTTTAGATTATTTCCAGAGCCATTGCAGTGGCTTCACCACCACCGATGCACAGGCTGGCAATCCCTTTTTTTAATCCCCTGTTTCTTAATGCATGAATCAATGTCACCAGTACTCGAGCACCCGATGCACCAATAGGGTGACCTAACGCGCAAGCGCCCCCATTAACATTAACCTTATCGGGATCAAGTTGTAGCTCTTTAATGGCTGCCATAGTGACTACTGCAAAAGCTTCATTAACCTCAAAAAGATCAACATCAGCTACTTGCCAATCACATTTTTTGAGCACTTTCTGAATAGCATAGATTGGCGCGGTACTAAACCAGTCAGGGTCTTGAGCATGAACGGCTTGAGCCACTATTCTTGCTAACGGTTTGAGCCCTTGCGCCTCAGCTTCTGCCTCATCCATTAATAGCAAAGCGGCAGCGCCATCTGATATTGACGAAGAGTTGGCCGCGGTGACGCTACCCTCTTTTTTGAAAGCCGGGCGAAGTGTTTTGATTTTCTCAAAATTAGCGAGTGGTGGCTGTTCGTCGTTAACAAAGGTCTGTTCTTGCTTACGCCGCCCAGTGACGGTTACAGGAACAATTTCATCTGAGAAGGCTTGAGTTTGTTGTGCCTTGAGTGCCTTTTGTAGAGAAGAGATGGCGAAGTCATCTTGTGCTTCTCGGCTAAAGCCCAGTTTATCTGCACAAAGCTCAGCGAAATTACCCATCAGTTTGCCGTGTTTAATATCGGTCAGGCCATCAAAAAACATATGGTCAACCAATTTTCCATCACCCATTTTGTAGCCACTTCTTGCCTCGGGCAATAAGTAGGGGGTATTGGTCATCGATTCCATGCCACCGGTAATAACAATGCTGGCATCACCCGCAAGGATCTGATTGCGGCCATACATGACAGCCTGCATACCAGAGCCACACATTTTATTAAGAGTGTTACAGGGAGTAGAGAGGGGCAACCCTCCTTTTAATGCCGCCTGGCGGGCTGGGGCCTGTCCTTGCCCGGCAGGGAGCACACAGCCGAAGTGAAGTTCATCTACTTTGTCAGCGTCGATAGTTGATGATTCCAGAACGGCACGAACGGCACTTGCACCAAGATCCGATGCAGATAGCGATGAGAACTGGCCCTGAAAGGAGCCTAAGGGTGTTCTTTTTGCGGCAACAATAACAACTTTTTTCTGATTCATAATAATCCTCTCAAACTCAAAAAAGGGCTCTGCCCATATGGGCAGAGCTCAGGAGTGATATCTCGTCTGACAGAGACATCAGAGGCAATTGTTATTTGGTGTCTTCGAAAAGTTCGCGCCCAATCAGCATGCGGCGAATTTCATTCGTGCCAGCACCAATATCATAAAGTTTGGCGTCTCTAAGCAGACGGCCTGTTGAAAATTCGTTGATATAGCCATTACCACCGAGTGTCTGAATCGCTTCAAGAGACACTTTGACAGCATTTTCAGAAGCAAAAAGAAGTAGGGCAGCGGCATCTTTCCTGGAATCTACACCATTATCGTATTGCTCAGCAACACGATAAGCAAAGGCGCGTGTGCTCTGTAGTGCAGTATACATATCCGCCATTTTTCCCTGCATCAGTTCGAACATGCCAATGGGTTTACCAAACTGTTTGCGCTCATGAATATAAGGGAGGGAAATATCCATTGCTGCCTGCATAATGCCGATAGGGCCACCTGATAGAACCATGCGTTCGGTATTGAGTCCCTTCATCAGAACTTTCACACCATTGTTTACTTCACCCAGCACATTTTCTTCGGGGATTTCGCAATCTTCGAAAACAAGCTCGCAGGTGTTAGAGCCACGCATCCCTAATTTGTCGAGTTTTTGCGCAGTTGAAAAGCCTTTCATTCCTTTTTCGATGATAAAGGCAGTCATGCAGCGTGATCCGGCTTCCGGGCCTGCTGTACGCATATAGACGATCAGAACATGGGCATCGGGACCGTTAGTGATCCACATTTTATTGCCATTAGCGATCCATTTGTTGCCGACTTTTTTGGCTGTGCAGCTCATGGAGCCCACTACATCAGATCCTGCACCGGGTTCTGACATGGCGAGTGCACCAATATGTTCACCTGAGCAGAGTTTAGGCAGGTATTTGTTACGCTGCTCTTCATTACCATTTAAATAAAGGTTGTTGATCAGAAGATTTGAGCAGGCACCATAAGAAAGGCCGATAGAAGCTGAACCACGTGAGATTTCTTCCATTGTGACTAGGTGAGCGAGGTAGCCCATGCCGGTGCCACCATACTGCTCAGGGACAGTCATTCCCAGCAATCCCATTTCACCGAACTTGACCCAAAGTTCATTAGGGAAAGCGTTTTCCTGGTCAACTTTCTCAGCTAAAGGGGCAACTTCTCCTTCGGTGAACTTGCGTACTGCATCACGGAGAGGATCGATATCGTCGTTTAGTTTTACATTAAAAGGCATTGCATTTCCTCGCTTAGTTTTGTTTATTATTGTTTACAAGAATCTACTGTAACATTAAGA